>DKBC01000101.1 GCA_002451065.1 Betaproteobacteria bacterium UBA6910 | reverse complement strand
GCGACGTAACCGGCAATCGTTCCGGGGGCGTGCTCGCGGCAGGAAAGCGCCAAGGCCAGTCGACCCGAAGGCTCGATTTCGACGAACACGCCGCACCCTTGCAATGCAGCGTGCTGGCTGACCTGCTGTTCCTGAAGCATGCCATGGCGAATAAGGGCCCGGCCGCCGAGGCCCGCGCCGGGGTTGAACCACTCGGCGTGAATTTCCAGTTCGGGATTCTCCTGGGAGGCTACAACGAAGGGCGGGAACGGAATGCCGCCATTGACCTTGAGGTCGTAGAACAGTTCCCCTTCACCATGGCGCTCCTCCATCTCGCCGTCGATGGGGTCGTCGGAGGCGATGGAGAGCAGGCGAGCCCGGAACGCTTCCTGCTGCTCGCGGGGACCGGTTACGCGAATCGTGGCATGCACCAAAAACGCCATGCGCGCTGCGCCTCTTCAGGCGGCTTCGGTGAAAGTGGAAACAACGTTCTTGCCCCGCTGCTTGCTCAGGTACATGGCCTGGTCGGCCTTGTCGATGAGCTGGCGCGGGTCGCGACTGTCCTCCGGAAACAGCGCCACGCCGATGCTGACGGTGGCGGCGATCGGCCTGCCGTCCAGATCGAGCAGGCTTCCGGATACTGCCCGGCGCATGCGCTCCGCCACCAGCAAGCCGCCCTCGGGCGAGGTTTCCGGGAGCAGGATCAGGAACTCGTCGCCGCCGTAGCGTGCCAGCAGGTCTGTGGTTCGGGTGACCTCCTTCAGGCGCCCGACGATGAAGTTCAGAAAGCGGTTGCCTGCTTCATGGCCGTAGGCGTCGTTGATGGCCTTGAGCTGGTCGCAGTCCACCATCAACACCGCGAACTGGTGGCCGTAGCGCTGGGAGCGGCTCGCTTCCCGCTCCATCAGGGGCATGAAGCCGCGCATGTTGAGCAGCCCGGTCAGCTCGTCGCTCTGGGACATGTAATTCAGGCGATCCACGACGAACCGGATGTCGGCCGCAAGCATGGTGGTGAGGTAGCCCACGAGGACCACCGGCGCCAGCTGGGCGAGCAGCCGCGTGACGTAAGGGACGGAGAGCAGGCTGGTCCCGCTGGTGATTCCGAAAAGCAGGAGGTAGGCCGCCGCGATGGCCACCAGGATCACGAGGGAAAAAACCTTCCCCAGCGTCAGCGCGCTGGCAACAATCGCGATCAGATAGAGGTTGAGCAGCGGGCTGGCGAGCTTGCCGGAGTAAGCCACTACCCAAGTTATGAATACCAGCATCACGCCCGCTTCCAGGGCAAGCTTCCACAGGTTCTCCTGGCGGAAGAAATTGGCGTAGTGGAAGCTGAGCACGAAGGCGCCGAAGAAGAAGAGCGCCATCAGCATCGCCGCGCGCTCCTCCAGTGTGACCTGGGCGAAGGTCATATAGAGCAGCACCAGAACGAGCAGCAGCCACTCGACCTCTGCGAAGGAGCGGGAGAACCCCTTCAGGTCGTCGGCACCGAAGCCAAAAGTTCCGCCGCTGGGGAACTCGAGTTTCATCCCTTGGGTGAACCCATTTTTGTGCGTGTTTAGGCTTTGCTCGAGGGTCGTTGCCGGGCCATTGTAATGGGAAGCGCGGCCCTTGGGCAGAGGCGTGGCGGTGGGGCTCATGCGCCCAGCTGCCGCGCCAGGTCAAGGAAATCCTGCGCAATCACGTCCAGGCCCTCCTCCGGCGCCAGATCCGGATTGCCGCCCGGCCCGAATTCCAGCGGTCGTCTGACGAACGCGGTTCGCAGACCGGCGCTGCTCGCGGCCCGCAGGTCGTCCTTGTGGGAGGCGACCATCATCACTTGCGAGGGGCCTAGGTCCAGCAGTCCGGCGACCCCGAGATAGGTCTCGGGATCAGGTTTGTAGTGGTGGAAGGTCTCTGCGGAAAAGATGCAATCCCAGGGCAATCCAGCGCGCTTCGCCATGGCGGTGAGGAGCGAAACGTTGCCGTTGGAAAGCGTGGCGATCACGTAGCGGCGCTTGAGGCGCGTCAGCCCCTCGACGCTGTCGGGCCAGGGATCGAGGCGGTGCCACGCCTTGTTCAAGTGGTCCCGGTCGGCCTCGCCAAGGTCCGAAAGCCCGAAGCGCGGGAGCAGCGAATCCAGGATCATGCGATGCAGGGCGTCGATCTTGGTCCAGGGCAGTTCGCCGCTGCGCACCCGGGCCATGGCGGGCTGGTAGCCCGCGCGCCAGGCGTCGGCGAGGGCGCCCCAATCCACGACGTGCAGCCCGCGCTCGCGGCCGAAGGCCCCGCCCTGGCGGATGATGCTGCCGCGCCAGTCCACGACGGTGCCGAACACGTCGAAGGCAAGGGCTCGGATGTCTGGAGGAGTCATGGGCGCGCAGGGTTGCGCGATGATCGCCGGACGGCTTCGGTGCTGTCAACGGCGCGACGCCATCCCGGGCTTGCGCTGTGGGCGCGGCGACCGCTATGGTTGCGGCGCGATGAGAATGCTTGCCTGGCTGCCGGGGGAAGACGCCGCGCGCGAGGGCGCGGGCGATGCCGTCGGCGTCGCGGCGGCGGTGATGTTCGCCGGTTTCCTCGGCTTCGGGGCGCTGGCTGCGGACACCGGCCTCTCTGTGGGGGCTGCCCTCTTCTCCACGGTGGCGATCTGGGCGCTGCCCGGTCAGCTGGTGCTGGCGGAGATGTCGGCCGCGGGCGCCACCTGGGTGGCGATCTTGCCGGCGGTGATGCTGGTCAACGCGAGATTCCTCCCCATGACGGTCTCGCTCATGCCGCTGCTGCGCGCCCCCGGCACCCGGCGCGTGCATCTTTACCTCACCGCCCAATTGGTAGCCATGACCGGCTGGGCGGTGGCCATGCGCCGCTGTCCGGAGCTCAAGCCGGAGGACCGGCTGCCCTACTACCTGGGGTTTGCGATCGCCTGCTGGTTCGCCTCTCTGGTGGGCACCGGCGCCGGCTATTATTTCGCCCACGCATTCCCGCCCCTGCTCAAGCTCGGGTTGGTGTTTCTCAGCCCCCTTTACTTTTTCGTGATGCTCGCGTGCGAGGTGCGGCAGCGGGCCTGGCTGCTCGCGATGGCGGCGGGCGCCCTGCTGGCGCCGGGCTTCCACCTGGTGAGCCCCGAGTGGAGCATCCTGACCTCGGGTCTGGCCGGCGGAACCCTCGCGTTCCTGGTGATCCGCGCCTCCGGGGCCGGCGATGCCTGAGGCCCTTACGACCCTGGTGCTGATCGCGGCCTGCGGCGCCGGCACCTATCTCTGGCGCGGGCTGGGTGTCGCCCTGTCGGGACGCATCAATCCCACGCGCCCCTTGTTCATCTGGGTCGGGTGCGTGGCCTACGCCATGGTGGCGGGGCTCGTGAGCCGGCTCATCCTGCTGCCAGCGGGGAGCCTCACAGCCACACCCCTGGCGTACCGGGCGCTGGCCTGCGCAGCGGCCATCGCCGCGTATTACCTGGGCGGCCGGAGTCTGCTGTTCGGGGTCACTGCCGGCGTGGTGGCCCTGGTTGCCCTGAGCGCGGGCTTCGGGTAGAGGCGGGTCAGGGCAAGGCGGCGGCGAGTACCCGGGCCACGTGCGACGCCTCCCGCGCGGCCAGATCCCGGACCTGGTGACGGCAACTGGTGCCATCGGCCACCAACACAGTGTCCTCGCCCGCGGCCCGCATTTTCGGCAGCAGGGCCGCCTCCGCCATGCGCTCGGACATCTCCTGGTTCTCCGCCCGCAGCCCGAAAGCGCCGGCCATGCCGCAACAGCCGGACGCGATGGTCTCCACTTCCAATTGCGGAACCAGGCGCAGCGCGGACTCCACGGCGCCCATGGCGCCGAACGCCTTCTGGTGGCAATGGCCGTGAAGCAGCGCGCGCTTCTCGGGGAGCGCCTGGAGCGGAAGCGAGAGGCGTCCGGCCTGGTACTCCTGCACAATGAATTCCTCGAACAACAGGGACCCACCGGCGAGCGCCCGCGCGACGTCACCGGGCAGCAGGGTGGGAACTTCGTCCCGCAGGCCCAGCAGGCAGGAGGGCTCCAGTCCGACCAGCGGAATCCCGCGCTCGACGAAGGGCCGCGCCGCATCCAGCAGCCGCCTGGCTTCGTGCCGCGCTTCGTTCACCAGTCCCGCGGAGAGGAAGGTGCGGCCGCAGCAAAGAGGGCGGCCGCCGCCTACCGGCCCCAATACGCGCACGCGGTAACCGGCGGCCCCCAGCACCTTGAGGGCGGCGCGGGCGTTTTCCGGCTCGAAATAACGGTTGAAAGTGTCCACCAGTAGCGCGACCTCCCGCTCCCCTTGCTCCTCGGCGGGGGCGCCTTGGGGTCGCGGGGAGGGCGAGGAAGGATCGCGGAACCAGTCGCCGCGCCACCGCGGGAAGCTGCGCTCCCCGGAGAAGCCGAGCAGGCGCTCTCCGGCCTGGCGCAGCCAGGGCGACCGGTTTCTCAGGTTCAGCAGGGGCGCGAGGTGCGCCGTCCAGGGCGCGTAACGGGGAAGATACGCCACCAGGCGGTCCGCCAGGGGCAGCCCGTGGCGCCCGTGATAGTGGTGCAGGAACTCGATCTTCATCCGCGCCATGTCGACGCCCGTCGGGCACTCCCGCTTGCAGCCCTTGCAGGAGACGCACAGGGCCATGGTCCGGTGCATGGCATCGGAGGTGAAGGCGTGGGGGCCGAGCTGTCCCGAGAGCGCGAGGCGCAGGGTGTTGGCGCGGCCCCGGGTGAGGTGCTGCTCGTCCAGGGTGGCCCGGTAGGAGGGACACATCACGCCGGCGTCGAATTTGCGGCAGGCGCCGTTGTTGTTGCACATTTCCACCGCCTGGGCGAAACCTCCCCACTCCGACCAGTCCAGAGCGGAGCGAATCTCCTCGGTGCGGTAGCCGGGCTTGTAACGGAACAGGCCGCGGTCATCCATCCTCGGCGGATGGACGATCTTCCCGGGATTCATGAGCCCCCGGGGATCGAACATGGCCTTCAGCTCCTCGAAGGCGCGGGTGAGGCGGGCGCCGAACATGGGCTCGATCCACTCCGAGCGCACCAGCCCGTCGCCGTGTTCGCCGGAGTACGAGCCCTTGTATTCCCGCACCATGGCCGCCGCCTCTTCAGCGATGGCCCGCATCTTTTTAGCGCCGTCCGCCGTTTTCATGTTCAGCACGGGGCGCACGTGCAGGCAGCCTACCGAGGCATGGGCGTACCAGGTGCCGGTGGTGCCGTGCTTTTCGAACACCCGGGTGAGGCGGTCCGTGTACTCGGCGAGGTCGTCCAGCCGCACCGCGCAGTCCTCGATGAAGGAGACCGGCTTGCCGTCGCCCTTCATGGACATCATGATGTTGAGGCCGGCCTTGCGCACCTCCCAGATGTCGCGCTGGAACCCGGGGTCGGTCACTTCCACCACCGAGCCGGGAAATCCCAGGTCCGCCATCAATTCGGTGAGGCGCCGCAGGCTGCGTACCTGCTCGTCCCGGTCGTCTCCGGCGAATTCCACCAGCAGGATC
>DKBC01000005.1 GCA_002451065.1 Betaproteobacteria bacterium UBA6910 | reverse complement strand
GCCTACTGCCAGGAAAAGGCCGCGCAGAGCGGCTCCAGCTTTTATTACAGCTTCCTGTTCCTGCCGCCCGAGAAGCGGCGGGCGATCACCGCCCTCTATGCCTTCTGCCGGGAGGTGGACGACGTCGCCGACGAATGTTCCGACGCCGCCGTGGCCCGCGGCAAGCTTGCCTGGTGGCGCCAGGAACTCGCTCATACGTTCGCGGGCTCGCCCCAGCATCCGGTGACCCGGGCCCTGCTTCCCGCCATCACGCAATTTTCGCTGCCCCAGGAGCAGTTCAACGAGATCATCGACGGCATGGAAATGGACCTCGGCGAGAACCGCTACCCGGACTTTCGGGCTCTCGGTCTCTACTGCCATCGTGTTGCCGGAGTGGTGGGACAGCTTTCAGCCGAGATCTTCGGCTACCGGGACCGCGCCACTCTCAAGTACGCCCACGAACTTGGGGTCGCGTTACAGCTCACCAACATCGTGCGCGATGTGGGCGAGGACGCGCGGCGCGACCGCATCTACCTCCCCCTCGATGAACTGCGCCGGTTCTCTATCACGGCCACCGATATTCTTCTCGGGCGCGAGACCGACGCGTTCCGAGACCTCATGGCGTTCCAGATCAAGCGGGCCCGAGAGCACTATGACCAGGCGTTCGCCCTGCTCCCCGCCGAGGACCGGGCGAGCCAGCGCCCGGGGATGATCATGGCCGCCATCTACCGCGCCCTGCTCGACGAGATCGAGCGCGACGGCTGCCGGGTGCTCGAGCAGCGCGTGGCCCTGACGCCGATCCGCAAACTGTGGATTGCCTGGAAGACCTGGGTAACCGCCTAACCCTGGAGGAGCCCGGGTGGCAGCCGACGCGGCGGAAGACGTGACGCCGAGCAAGCATCGACCGAGCATGGCATCCGGTGAAAACCGAGTGGCCGTGATTGGCGGCGGCTACGCCGGTCTGGCCGCCGCCGTGGAACTCGCCGCCAAGCGCGTTCCCGTCACGATCTTCGAAGCAGCCAAGCAACTCGGCGGCCGCGCCCGACGCGTGGTGCATCGCGGGATGGCCCTCGACAATGGCTGCCACATCCTGGTTGGCGGTTACCACGAGACCCTGAAGCTCCTGGAGCGGGTATCCCCCGTACAAGCCGGAGATTCTCCATCCTTGATGCGCCTAGGCCTTGAACTGTACGTGCCCGGTAAATTTCACCTTCGGGCGCCGCGCCTGCCAGCCCCCCTCCATTCCCTGGCGGGGCTCCTCGGCGCGAAGGGACTCCCCATGTCGGAAAAGCTTCTGGCGATCCGCTTCATGCGTACCATGAAAGGGGCTGGATTCCGCCTTGCCGCCGATGAGCCGGTCGCGAGCCTGCTGGCGCGCCATGGCCAGACCGGCGCCGTTGCCCGGTTCCTGTGGGCCCCGCTGTGCCTGGCCACGCTGAACACCCCTCCCCCCTCCGCCTCCGCCCAAATCTTTCTGAACGTCCTGCGCGACAGCCTGTATCGCGCTCGGGGTGCCAGCGACCTGTTGTTGCCCCGGGTCGATCTATCCAGACTGTTCCCCGACCCGGCCGCCAAATTTCTTGCGAGACAAGGCGCCATCGTACGCCTGGGCGCCACCGTGGACGCCATACTCGTTGATGGCGACCGGCTGCTCGTGGATTCGGGCGGGGTGCCCACGCGGTTTTCGCGGGTTGTCTGCGCCACGCCGCCCAATCGCGCAGCAACGCTGTTGGCGGCAATGCCGGGACTCGAAACCGTCGCCACCAAGCTGAACCGTCTGCAGTTCCAGCCCATTTACTCCGTGTACCTGCAGTACCCGGAGCCCGTGCGTCTGCCCCGCCCGATGACCGGGATGACGGGCGGGCTGGGCCAATGGGCGTTCGACCGCGGGGCGCTTTGCGGTCAGCCCGGACTGGTGGGCGTGGTCATCAGCGGCCCGGGGGCCCACGAATCCATGGGGCGGGACGCTATCGCCGAGAGTATTGCCGGGGAACTGGCGACCATCCTTCCGGGGCTCCCTGCGCCCCGCTGGCACTGGGTCATCGCCGAAAAACGCGCCACCATCGCCTCCACCGTCGGCTTGGAACGGCCGGCCAGTGAGACGGCGGTTCCCGGGCTTTACCTGGCCGGGGATTACACCGATCCGGATTATCCCTCCACCCTCGAGGCTGCAGTGCGCAGTGGGGTAAAATGCGCGCGCCTGATCCTGGAAAGAGGCATCGGGCGCTGAAGTCTGGCGGACTGACAAAATGAGTTCGCCTCACTCCATGGAAGCGCGCGGTTCCCGGCGAGCACCGTTTTCTGGTCACTGCATTTGAACATTACCGATTTCCGCCAATATCAGGCGCCGAGGGATCTGTTGAAGGAGCGCGTGATTCTCGTCACCGGCGCCGGGCGCGGCATCGGCCGCGCCGCCGCCCGCGCATTCGCAGCCCACGGCGCCACCGTGATCCTGCTGGGGCGGAAAGTTAAGGCGCTGGAAGCGGTCTATGACGAGATTGTCGCGGACGGGCAGCCCCAGCCGGCAATATTCCCGCTGGACCTGGAACAGACGGAAGATGCGGAGCTCATCGCCATGGCGGCCGGCATCCAGGAGCAGTTGGGGCGCCTTGACGGCATCCTGCACAATGCGGTCGCGGCCTTCACGCCCGCCGCTTTGGAGCATCACTCGCTCCGGGAGTGGATGCNNGCATCTCAGGGTGAACCTCGCGATGCCCGCCGCCCTCAACCGGGCCTGTTTGCCCCTGCTCAAGGCGTCTCCGGACGCCTCGGTGATCCTGACCTCCGACGACCACGCGGGCCGCGTGCGGGGCTATTGGGGAGCGCTCGCCGTGACCAAGGCAGCGATCGAACTCCTGGCGCAGATTCAGGCCGACGAGTGGGACGCGCTCCCCAATCTGCGCATCAACGCGGTGGTGCCGGGACCGGTGGATTCACCCCAGCGCCAGCGCACCCACCCTGGCGACGTGAAGACCCACCTGCGCCGCCCGGAAGAACTGATGCCCGTCTATCTGTACCTGATGGGCCCGGACAGCCGGGGAACGGACGGCCGGGTCATTGCCTGCCAGGACTCCTAAAGCTTTTTGCGCAGCCAGTCGGGGAGCGGCACCGACTTGCCCTGCATGTGGTCGATCCAGACCACCGTCGAATTTCCCTCGGCGAACTTGACCGACCGGTCTCCCACCAGATGGATGTCGTAATAGGTGGGGAAGCTGGAACGTCCCGCCTTGCCGACGTAGAGCCCCACCTCGATTTCCGCCGGGTAGACGATGGGGCGCAGAAAGGTGCAGTGGGCGTCCACGATCACCGGTCCCTGATGATTCTCGAGCATGGGCATGCGCACGGCGGCAAACCACGCGACCCGCGCCTCCTGCATGTAGACGAAATACGCCGCGTTGTTGACATGGCCGAAGGCGTCCATGTCCCCCCACTTCACCCGGATCCGCTCCGTATGGACCAGCTTGCGGTGATCGCTCATGCCTGTATCTCCGTCGTCCGCGAGTCCAAGGCGTCGGCGACCAGCTCGGCGACATCGCGCGTCTTGATCTGCTCGGATTTTCCGAGCCCGGCCACGCCGTCCGCCATCATGGTGGTGCAATAGGGGCAGGCGGTGGCGATCACCCGGGGTTCCAGTTCCAGCACTTGGCGCACGCGTTTCTCGTTGACACGGGTCATGTCCTCCATCCACATGCGACCGCCCCCCGCTCCGCAGCACATGGAACGCTCGCGGTTCGCGGGAAACTCCAGGACAGCGTTGCCGGTGACGCTGCGGAGAACCTCCCGCGGCGCATCCAGGATGCCGTTGTAGCGGCCGAGGTAGCAGGGATCGTGGAAAGCGATCTTTCGCTCCCCGGCCCAACCCGGTCGAATCCGTCCGGACTCAATGAGCCGGGCGAGAAGTTCCGCATGATGCACCACCTCGAAGCCGCCACCCTCGAACTGGGGGTACTCGTTCCTCAGGGTGTTGAAGCAATGGGGGCAATGGGTCAGGATGCGCTGGAAGGAATACCTCCGCAGATTGCCGATGTTCTCCGCGGCTGCCGTCTGGTACAGGTATTCCTCCCCCAGTCGCCGCGCCACCTCGCCGTGGCAGCGCTCCTCCGCCATCACGCCAAAGGATATACCCGCTTCCCGCAGGATGCGCACCAGGGACCTGGCGATCTTCTGGTTGCGGGCGTCGTAGGCGGCGGAGCAGCCCACCCAGTAGAGATACTCAACCGGCATGTCGGGCTCCAGCAACGGCACCTCCAGCCCCTTCGCCCAAGTGTGGCGATCGCCGGGATCCAATCCCCAGGGATTTCCCGCGCGCTCGATGTTCTTCAGGGTCTGCGCCGCGCTGGACGGGAACGCCCCCTCGGACAATCCCACATAACGCCGCAGGTCCACGACGGTGTCGACGATGTCGATGCGGGCCGGGCACTCCTCCATGCAGGCGCTGCAGGTGGTGCAGGACCATAGTTCTTCTGGGCTCACAACCTCGCCATGAAGAGGGCCAGGGTCTCCCGCCAGCATGTGGCGCTTGAGCCTGGTGATGATCCGCTTCGGGCTCAGGACGCCCCCGGTCTGCTGCACGCAGCAGGCGTCGTGGCAGCGCCCGCATTCGGTGCAGGCGTCAAAATCCAGACGGCGTTTCCAGGAGAACTGATCCATGCGCGACACCCCGAAGCTCTCCTGCTCTTCGATATTCGCGATCTTGGCGATCTCGCCCCGGGGGCTGCTGCGGGCAAAAAAAATGTTGAGGGGCGTTGCCACCAGGTGCATGAAGTAGGTTTGCGGAATCAGGGCGATGAACCCGAACACGACCAGCGCGTGGAAAATCCACAGCGAAAGATGGATCCCGCGCAGGCTTGCCTCGCCCATGCCGGCGGCGAGCATGCCTTGCCCCACGGCCCACCCCACGGGGGACCAGAATCCCCAGGCCGGCTGGGTCACCGCCAGGCGCGCCCCTTCCATAACGAAACCGGTCACGACGATCACGAACAGGACCAACAAGGCGTACGCGAATCTTGGCGTCGCCTCGACGCGTTTGGGCCGCCTCACGAACCGGCGCCAGGCCGCCATGCCCAAACCCAGCGCCAGGAACAGGCCAAACAGGTCGAGAGCGGCCTCGAACAGCAGGTAGAAAGGCCCCTGGAGCAGCCGGTAATCGAAGAGCAACCGCGTCACTTCCCAGTCGAGGGTCGCAACCGCGGTGCCGAGGAACAAGGCCAGGAAGCCCCAAAACATCGTGGCGTGCATGACACCCGGGTAGGGCTGGGACAGGATTCGCGCCTGCAGGAAAACGTCCCGCAACACCCCCGCAACCCGCGCCGGGACATGGTCCCAGCGCATCTCCGGGCCACCCTCGCGCCAGAGCTGGATGCGACGGTGGATCCCCCAGGCAAAAATCGCCAGCGCGATGGCGCCGCCGACGTACACGCCCACCACCGCCCAGGACGGAATGTTCCAGAATGTGTCGCGAACGGGAATTACCGTCATGCCTNNATTCCAGCCGTCCGGTGTTAACCTAGATCAAACTCGAAGCGGGGTGCCGTGCAGCGCGAATCCATGGAATACGATGTCGTGATCGTCGGGGCCGGACCCTCCGGCCTGGCTGCTGCCATCCGGCTCAAGCAGCTGGCGGCGGAGCGGGAGCACGACGTTTCCGTATGCGTCCTGGAAAAGGGCTCCGAGGTGGGGGCGCACATTCTCTCCGGCGCGGTCATGGATCCCCGGGCCATCACCGAGCTGATTCCGGACTGGCAGGAGAAAGGCGCGCCGCTTCACGTTCCCGTCACTCAGGACCAGTTCCTGTTCTTGTCCCGGACCGGAAGCCTGCGCGTCCCCGGCGGGTTGCTGCCCGCCTGCCTCGACAACCACGGCAGTCATGTGGTGAGCCTGGGCAACGTCTGCCGCTGGCTGGCCGGGCAGGCGGAGACCCTGGGCGTGGAAATCTTTCCCGGCTTCGCCGCGGCCGAGGTCCTGTACAACGAGGAGGGCTGGGTGAAAGGCGTCGCCACTGGCGACATGGGTGTAGGCAAGAACGGGCAACCCACCGGCCATCACCAGCCCGGCATGGAACTCCACGGCCATTACACGTTCTTCGCCGAGGGCTGCCGCGGCCACCTGGGGAAGCAGATCATCGAGCGCTTTGCCCTGGATGAGGGGCGAGATCCCCAGGTCTATGGGCTCGGTATCAAGGAGCTTTGGGAAATACCGCCCGACAAGCACCAACCCGGTCTGGTGCTGCATACCGCCGGCTGGCCTCTGGACGACGACACTTATGGCGGCTCCTGGGTGTACCACTTCGAGCACAACCTGGTGTCCCTGGGACTGGTGGTGGGCCTGGGCTATTCCAATCCCCATTTCTCGCCGTTCGAGGAAATGCAGCGCTGGAAGACTCATCCCGCAATCCGCATTCACATCGAGGGCGGCAAGCGCGTCGCCTATGGCGCCCGGGCCATTGCGGCAGGAGGCCTCCAGTCGCAGCCTCGTCTCACCTTCCCTGGCGGCGCGCTGATCGGAGACGACGCCGGCTTTCTCAATGCCGCCCGGGTCAAGGGCTCCCATGCCGCCATCAAGTCCGGCATGCTGGCCGCCGAGGCGGCCTTCGAGGCGCTCAAGGCCGGGCGCGCAGGCGCGGAACTCAAGGCCTATCCCGCCGCATTCCGCTCCAGCTGGCTGCATGATGAACTCCACGCCGCGCGCAACTTCAAGCCGTGGATGGCGAAGGGTCTCAAGCTCGGGGCCGTCATGTTCGGCATCGACCAGCTGGTGTTCCGGGGAAAGGCTCCCTGGACCCTGCATCATCCCTGCGCCGATCACCAGACAACCCTGAAACAGACGGAAACCCG
>DKBC01000153.1 GCA_002451065.1 Betaproteobacteria bacterium UBA6910 | reverse complement strand
CACGGCATTCCGGCCACTGATTCCGCGGCCACTCGGCCACCCCTGGGCAGGGGAGCGACGCAGGATAACGTTCACTAGGATCGGCCCCTTTTCTGGAGCGAAGGGGTCGAGATGGAGCGGTTGTCCATGCGCAAGATACGAGAGGTGCTGCGACTGCGGTTCGAGGCGGGGCTGTGCGGTCGGCAGATCGCCGCGAGCCTGCGGATGGCCCGCAGCACCGTGGGCGAGTACGAGCGGCGTTTCGCCGCCGCGGGGTTGGGGTGGCCGCGACCACGCTGAGCGACACGGAGCTGGAACGGCAGTTGTTCCCGCCCCCGCCGCCGGGGCCACAGGCCACGCGGGCGCTGCCCGACTGGGCGGTGGCGCACCGGGAGTTGCGCCGTCCCGGCGTGACGCTGATGCTGCTGTGGGAGGCGTACCGCGCTGTCCACCCCCAGGGGTTCGGCTACAGCTGGTTCTGCGAGCACTACCGCGCCTGGGCGGGCAAGCTCGACGTGGTCATGCGTCAGACCCACCGCGCCGGGGAGAAGCTGTTCGTCGATTACGCCGGTCAGACGGCTGAGGTTATCGATCGGACCTCCGGTGAGGTGCGCACCGCACAGATCTTCGTCGCCGTACTGGGCGCCTCCAACTACACCTACGCCGAGGCCACCTGGACGCAGGCGCTGCCCGACTGGATCGGTTCCCATGTGCGGGCCTTCCGGTTCTTCGCCGGGGTGCCCGAGATCCTGGTCCCCGATAATCTCGCGAGTGGGGTGAGCCGGGCGCACCGCTACGAGCCTGATCTCAACCCCACCTATGCGGAGCTTGCGAACCACTACGGCGTCGCCGTCGTCCCCGCCCGGGTGCGTCGCCCGCGTGACAAGGCCAAGGCCGAGGCAGGCGTCCAAGTGGTCGAACGGCTCATCCTGGCCGCGCTGCGCCACCGCACCTTCTTCTCGCTCTCGGAGCTGAACGCGGCCATCGCCGAACTGCTCGAGCGGCTCAACCGCCGTCCCTTCAAGAAGCTGCCAGGGTCGCGCCGTGAGGCCTTCGAGGCCATCGACCAGCCGGCGCTGCGCCCGCTGCCCGCCGTCGCCTATGTGTACGCCACTTGGAAGCGGGTCCGCGTGCACATCGACTACCACGTCGAGGTCGACGGCCATTACTACTCGGTGCCCTATGCCCTGGTGAAGCAGCCACTCGATGCCCGGCTCACCGCCAAAACTGTGGAGTGCTTCCACAAGGGCCAACGGGTCGCCAGCCACCTCCGCTCCCCCTTGAAGGGCCGTCACACCACCGTAGCCGCGCACATGCCCAAGGCCCATCGCGCCTACGCCGAGTGGACCCCGCAGCGGCTGGTGCGCTGGGCCGAGCAGACCGGCCCGGCCACCGCCGGGGTCATCACGCACATTCTCGCGCACCGGCCCCACCCACAGCAGGGCTTCCGCTCCTGCTTAGGCATCCTGCGCCTGGGCGAACGCTACGGTCCCGAACGGCTCGAGGCGGCCTGCCGACGCGCCCTGCAGCTCAATGTCTGTCGCTACAACAGCATCGAGTCGATCCTGCGGCGGGGCCTCGACCGCCAACCGCTACCCCACCAGCAAGAGCTGTCACTACCACCTGCGCGGTCCCGACTACTACCACTGAACCTCAACCACCACCCTCACACAGGAGCCCCCCATGTTGCACCACCCGACCCTGGACAAGCTCCAGCAACTGCGCCTCGCCGGTATGCACAAGGCGCTTCGCGAACAGCTCTCGCTGCCTGAGATCGCCGAGTTGAGCTTCGAGGAGCGCCTGGGGCTGCTCGCCGATCGGGAGTTGACCGAACGCGAGAACCGACGGCTACAGACCCGTCTGCGACAAGCCAGGCTCAAGCAAAGCGCCTGTCTCGAGGACCTCGATTACCGCACTCCGCGCGGCCTCGACAAGGGGCTCATGACCCAGCTCGCTACCGGCCAATGGGTCCGCGAGGGGCTCAATCTGCTCATCCTCGGCCCCACCGGCGTCGGCAAGACCTGGATCGCCTGCGCGCTCGCCCATCAGGCCTGCCGCCAGGGCGACACCACCCGCTATCTGCGTGCGCCCCGGCTGTTCGAAGAGCTGCGCTTCGCCCATGCCGACGGCCGCTTCCCCAAGCTTATGAGCAGCCTCGCCAGGACCGACTTGATCGTGCTCGATGACGGGGGGCTTGCTCCCCTCGACACCGAGGCCCGGCGCGATCTACTCGAACTCCTTGACGATCGTCACGGCCAACGCTCCACCCTCGTCACCAGCCAGTTGCCAGTCGATCACTGGCACACGATCATCGGCGATCCGACCCTCGCTGACGCGATCCTCGACCGCCTGGTGCACAACGCCTATCGGATCACCCTCAAAGGCGAGTCGATGCGCAAGCGCAGGGCGAAGCAGTTGACCGCCGCCCCTGCCAGCGAGTAACCATGCCACCCCTGCGTCGCTAATGAAATGGACCCATCCCTCTGTTCCGACGCCCCGTGTGAAGCCACGATATGAAGGTGTTTATCCAGCTGAACAGAGAGAGGGACCCAAGATGGAAGTTACGACACTTGGTATCGACTTGGCGAAGAACGTGTTTCAACTGCACGGCGTAGATGTTCATGGCAAGATCGTGCTGCAGAAGAAAATCCAGAGGCGGTACCTCCTTGAGTTCATGGTGAGTTTGCCACCGTGCTTGATTGGCATGGAGGCCTGCGGCGGTGCTCACCACTGGGGACGCGAGTTCCAGCGACTGGGGCACGCCGTTCGCTTGATCCCGGGGCAGTTCGTCAAGCCCTACGTAAAGAGCAACAAGAACGATGCTAACGACGCGGAAGCCATCTGCGAAGCGGTGGCGCGTCCCAACATGCGATTTGTCCCCGTGAAAACGATCGAGCAACACGATCTTCAGGCGATGCACTGCGTCCGAGAGCAAATAATCAAGTCGCGTACGGCATTGGCAAATCAGATTCGTGGATTGCTATGCGAATACGGACTTGTCATTCCACAGGGGATCGAAAAGGTTCGTAAAGCAATCCCACTGATTGCTGAGGATGCAGGCAACGTCTTAACGGACATGGCGCGGTCACTGGTTTGGAGTCTTTACGAAGCCCTCGTAGGGTTAGACGAACGTCTGGTCCAGGTAACCCGTCTTATCGAACAAATCTGCAGGTCAAATGAAGTCTGCCAGCGGTTGGTCAAGGTAGAGGGAATCGGCCCGATAACAGCGACGGCTTTGGTCGCGGCAGTCGGTGACGCGCGACACTTCAACAATGGACGGCAGTTTGCGGCCTGGATTGGCCTTGTTCCGCGGCAGCAGTCCAGCGGGGGCAAGAGCAAGCTCTTGGGAATTAGTAAGAGAGGGAATAGCTATCTTCGCAAGCAGCTTGTTCACGGCGCGAGATCCGTCGTCTATCGATCACGGACGCGAGAAGACACCCAAAGTCACTGGCTTCATAGCCTTGAGGTACGAAGAGGGATGAATCGTGCCACGGTGGCCCGGGCGAACAAGGCAGCACGGATTGCTTGGGTCTTGATGGCCAAGGAGGAGTCCTATCGACCGGCCACGGCATAGCCGCGGAGGACGTAGGCGTCGTCCTCCAACTACCGATTGGCCCAAACGGATACCCATCATGAGGTTGCTAGGGGTTGGTTGATGGCGAAATAGGTCAGACTGGTTCCTGTAGATCCTGCGGAGCGAAGAGATCTTCGAGGTCGTGTCGCTTACTAGAGGCCACAGGAACGCGTATCTCATCAGGGCCATTAGTCGACGACTCGACTCTGAGGCCGGATATATTCGTGCAATCTTGACTTACTGGCCATGACCGACTCCTTGCAAAACGGGATGGGTCCATATATTCGCTCCGACTGCCCCGGCCGAA
>DKBC01000195.1 GCA_002451065.1 Betaproteobacteria bacterium UBA6910 | reverse complement strand
TCGCGCACCTGGAAGGCGATCTTGGTCTCGTAAGGGTGCCCCAGCGCTGAGCCGTGGTCGCCGCCCGCGAGCTCCAGCTCCTTGGGCAGCGCGATCACCAGCGGACTCGCGATGGTGGCGCGTTCGACGGATCGCGCCACCAGGGCCTCCAGAACTCGCGCCGAGGTTGCGAGGCGAGCGCTGAAGAGCTCCTCCGATTCGTGTTTTGCGACCGCGTAGCTCCACCACGCAGCAGTCCCGAGGATGAGGACGAGGGCGAGCAGAATGCCGATCAGCAGCCGTGCGCGGATCGAGCGGGCGCGGCCGACGGTCATGGTCCTGCGGTTAGCGCCGATCGATGCGATAGCCAACGCCGCGCACCGTCTTGATCACCTCGGGATAGAGCTTGCGCCGCAGGTGGTGGACATTGACTTCCACCGTGTTGCTCTCCGCGCCCTCGGCCCAGCCATACAGCGCCGCCTCGAGCTGGGCCCGGGACAGCACTCGGCCCGCGTTCGACATCAGGGCCTCGGCGACGGCCAGCTCATGGGGCGACAGCTCCACGGTTTCGCCCTTGAGCCACACCCGCCGGGCGCCGGGGTCGAACTCCACGTCGCCGCAGACGATGCGCGGCGTGGCGCGGCCGCTCCCGCGACGGATCAGCGCCCGCAGCCGGGCCGCCAGCTCCTCCAGATCCACCGGCTTCACCACGTAGTCGTCGGCGCCGGTCTCGAATCCCGACAGTTTGTCCCGCTTCGCGTCCCGGGCGGTGAGAATGAGGACCGGAACCGGGTTCTTCTCCGCGCGAAGCTTCTGCAGCAGGTCCAGCCCCGAGATCCGGGGCAGGCCCAGATCCAGGACCACGGCCGCATAAGGCTCCGCGGCAAGAGCCGCGCGCGCGGCGATCCCGTCCCGCACCCAGTCCGGAGCGAAGCCCAGGTGCCTGAGACCGGCCTGCAGAGCGTCGCCCAGCAGCAGGTCATCTTCCACGATCAGGATGCGCATCTCGATGGAACAGTTTTCGTCAGAACACGGCGCCAGCCTAGCGGCCCATGATTAAGAATGCCTTAAGGCACCTTTAAGGGAAACTTAATCGGCGGCACCCACACTGTCCCCGCCAACCTAAGAGGAGGACAGCATGTTGAAGCAAGCCCTTGTCGCCACCCTGCTCCTGGCCGCCCTGCCGGTGGCGGCGGACACTCCCCAGCAACTCATAGCCGGTTACGCGGCCCAGGCTGCCAGCAACCAGCCGGGCTTTGTCCCCTCCGCCGAGCGCGGCCGCCAGCTCTATATGAACCGTTTCGCCCTCGCGGACAAGATGCCCAACTGCGCCGCCTGCCACACCGAGAAACCGGTGGCCCCGGGGACTCATGTCATCACCGGCAAGGCGATCCAGCCCCTGGCGCCCGCGGCCAACCCCGAGCGCCTCACCAGCAGCAGCAAGGTGGAGAAATGGTTCAAGCGCAACTGCTCGGAGGTGGTGGGCCGTGAATGCACCGCCGCCGAAAAAGCCGATTTCCTGCAATTCCTCGCCAACGGAGGCTGAAGATGAGACATTCCCCCCGCCTTATCGCCATCGCGGCCCTGTGCCTGGCCGCCCTGCCGGCCCTCGCCGACAAGCTGCGCCTGCCTGCCACGCCCAACGCCGCGTGGCAGGAGGAATGCACCAGCTGTCATCTCGGCTACCCGCCCTCGCTGCTCACGGCCGCCAACTGGCGGCAGATGATGGGCAGCCTGGACCGCCACTTCGGCGCCAACGCCCGGCTCGACCCCGGGACCCGGGACCAGATCCTGGTCTTCCTGGAACAAAACGCTTCCACCAAGGAGACACGGCAATCCCCGTCGCTACGCATCAGCGAAACTCCCTGGTTCCGCCACGAGCATGACGAGGTGCCGGCCCGGGCCTGGAGCGATCCGGCGGTGAAGAGCGCCGCCAACTGCGGCGCCTGCCATCGGGGCGCGGCCAAGGGAAACTATGACGAGCACGACGTGGTATTGCCCGTCGCCGCCCGGAGGTGAGCGCCATGAACCGGATTCTGGTGTGGGATCTGCCGGTGCGCCTGGGCCACTGGACCCTGGCCGCCTCCTTTGCCGTCGCCTGGCTCACCGCTGAGAGCGAATCCTGGCGCAACGTCCACGTGGCGGCCGGCTATGTGTTCGCCGCGACGATCGCGTTCCGCCTCGCCTGGGGGCTGGTGGGGACCCGCTACGCGCGCTTCTCCTCCTTCGTGCGCGGCCCCAAGGCGGTGTTCTCCTACCTCGGAAGCCTCCTTACCACCCGGCCCCAGCACTGGGTGGGCCACAACCCGGCGGGCGGCTGGGCGATCCTGGGGCTGCTGGGCCTCGGGCTGGTCACCGCCATGAGCGGCATCGCCGCCTACAACGACTTCGGCGGCGAGCTGTTCGAGGAACTCCACGAGGGCGCCGCCTCCGCGGCCCTGGCGCTGGTGGGGGTCCATCTGGCCGGGGTGCTGGTGGGCAGCCTCGCCCACCGGGAAAACCTGTTGCGGGCCATGTTCACCGGCTACAAGAACGGCGAGCCGGTGGCGGCCATCCGCCGCCAGGCGTGGATCGCGGCGGGGCTGCAGGCGGCGTGGATCACCCTGGGCGCGATGTACCTCAAGCAGGTGGTGGGCTGATCAACCGTCCAGCTCATCCCGGCACGATGTGTAGGGCGCAATAACCGAAGGGCATTGCGCCGCATGCGTTCACGTCCGGCGCAATACGGCTCACGCCTATTGCGCCCTACGCGGGCTATTCAGGCTTCGTCTTGCTCCAGAAAACGAAACTCTCCCCATCATACGCTCCAAAAAATACTGCATCCCCGCGGGATACTATGAGTTCAAGCAAGGAATAAGTGAGTTTTGCGCCGGAAACCAAATCGGAAGATATCTCCACAGGCAATGAACCCAGAACGCCGACAAACGGCGTGAAATCTGCAAGCGAGATTGTATCTTCGACAATTTTGACGTCGTCACCTGGCAGCAGTACCCAATTTACTTCCTCGCCATACAGCCATACTTGCGGCGGAACTTTCAGGCGCCAGACATCTCGCCAACCCTCCTTCGCGATTAGCGAGTCGGATGCTCGCGCCATGAAGTCTGGAATTATGCCGACGCGCCCACGGCCCACCGACAAGTAGCTGTTAATCAACTCTGCGAGCACACTTCGGGGCGATTGGTTTAACTCCAGGCCTTTCATCAAAGAAATATTGAGCCCGCCGCCTTCAAAACCGTACCTCTGAATGTCCGTTGCCTCAACCGGGACAAGTCCGACTAAGTGACCGCAGGAGAGGTCAATATTGCGGCGGATCAGGTCATATAACGTGGGCCCGTCCTGGAGCATATGTTCCGCGTACTCGAGGAATCGCTCGTCCAGGTCCAATACCACCTCATCGACTAGCGTTTTCACTCCCGCGTTCCGTCTGGATTGACCCATCACTCCTCTCCGCAGTCCACAAACTTGACGATCGGAGATAAGTAATCTCCGGGAGCTTAGACCGGATGTTCCCGATGAGGCGTTTGGTCTACTTTGACTGCTAAACAGGGGCGAGATTGCGGAATGCCTCCACTACCTCCTCCGGCGCCTGCACCAGTTCGATCAGCACCCCCTCGCCGCCGATGGGGAACTGCTCGTTCCCCTTGGGGTGCAGGAAGGTGATGTCATATCCCGCCGCGCCCTTGCGGATGCCGCCCGGAGCGAAGCGCACGCCCTGGGCGGTGAGCCACTCCACCGCCTTCGGCAGGTCGTCCACCCAGAGCCCGATGTGATTGAGCGGCGGCTCGTGCACCGCCGGCTTCCTCGCCGGGTCCAGGGGCTGCATCAGGTCCACCTCGCACTTGAACGGGCCGCTCCCCATGACGGTGATGTCCTCGTCCACGTTCTCCCGCTCGCTGCGGTAGTTCCCGGTGACGCTCAGGCCGAACATGTCCACCCACAGCCTCCGCAGCCGCCCCTTGTCGAGGCCGCCGATGGCGATCTGCTGGATACCGAGGATCCGGAACGGGCGCTGGCTCATGACGTCGTCTCCCTGGTTTGAAGGCAGGCCATGTTAACGCCGCTGCATCCCGGGCGCCAACTGGGACCGGCCTTGACTTCATGGCCCGGGTGCCCGAAATTTAGACTTGGAAGGCCGTTTTCCCCGCGCCCTTCCGCAAGCCCATGCTTTCCCCCAACCCCACGCCCTGCAACCATCATCACAGTTTCGACACCGGCAACGAGGCCGGGGAGCGCGGCACGCGGCTGGTCATGATCATCACCGCCGTGATGATGGTGGTGGAGATCGCCGCCGGCTGGTGGTTCAATTCCATGGCCCTGCTGGCCGACGGCTGGCACATGAGTTCCCATGCTCTGGCGATCGGCCTCAGCACGTTTGCCTACGCCGCCGCCCGCCGCTACGCCCACGACCACCGCTTCGCGTTCGGCACCTGGAAGATCGAGATCCTGGCGGGGTTCGCCAGCGCCGTGTTCCTGATGGGGATCGCGGGCTACATGGTCATCGGTTCCGTCGAACGCATCCTCGCCCCCACCCCGATCCGCTTCCGGGAAGCCATCGTGGTGGCGGTGATCGGCCTCGCCGTGAACGTGGTGTGCGCCCTGATCCTGCACCGGGCCCACCAGCACCAGCACGCCCTCGACCACGCGGCGGGCCATCCCCATCATCACGACCTCAACCTGCGCTCGGCCTACCTGCACGTGCTCACCGACGCCCTCACCTCGGTGCTCGCCATCGTGGCCCTGGCCGGCGGCATGCTGTTCGGCTGGCTGTGGCTCGACCCGGTGATGGGGATCGTCGGCGCCGCCCTGGTCGCAATCTGGGCCTGGAGGCTGATCGGCGACACCACTGCCGTGCTGCTGGACCGGGAGATGGACCACCCCATCGTCGAGGAAGTCCGCCGCGCCGTCGGTGAGCAGTTTTCTTGGTCCGAATCCTGCGAGATCGCCGACCTCCACGTCTGGCGCGTCGGCCGCCGCCACTACGCCTGCATCATCAGCCTGGTGAGCGACGATCCCGCCGTCACGCCGGAAACGGTGCGCGACGGGCTGGCGCGCTTTTCCTCCCTCGCCCATGTCACCGTGGAGATCAACCGGCCGTAGGCGGGTGCGACCTGCAGCGTGCGTGGGGTTTCACCGCGCATGGCTTTTCGCGGGCTGCGGCGGAGCTGAGTGGCCTCATCCGCCTGACGACCAGGCGCGAGAGTCGTCGCGTCGTGCTTCCCGCAAGGCGGGCGCCGATCGGCATCCGCATGGGTAAAGAGCCGCGCCACTCCATCCTTGGCGCGATCTAGCTCGATAGCATGGTGCGCGTTATGCGGTGGACGAACACGAAGAAACGAAGGTGGTCCAGGAAGTGGCGGATCACCCCCCCCCTGTTGTCGACGTGTCCATAGATGTCCGTCGTGAGCAGATTGCACGCAATGCCCCCACACTTCTGGCAGTGATCAAACAGACTCACGCTTTCCGAGTACGGAATCACGTTATCCTGGCGCCCGTGAATAATGAACAATGCGCCGCGCAGGTTGCACAGGTTCACGTGAGGGGAGATCTGCTCGGCGGACTTCCTGAACTCGGCAATCGCCGGTTCCAGAACCTGCTCCAGCATCGCCTGGTCTCCCGCATCGAGGCGCCCCAGCATGTCACGGCCTGCCGGTGACAGCCTGGCCACCAGGCCCGGAACCGCCTCCTGCCGTTGGTGAAGTTGCAGCCGAATTATCTCGCGAATCGTCGAATAGTCCTGATCCGAAGGGGGCAGGATCACGTGAAGGTAGTTGTACAGGAAGACGCGGCGCGAGAACTCGCTGGGTTTACCTGTGCATTCGGTATCCTCATTCCTGGGACAACCCGTTGCTATGAACCGAAACATCCGCGCAAAGTCGTGAAAAGGCGCGAACGCGATCCCGTAACTGAGCCGGGATGCGATGGCCGGCCGCGTCGCCGCCCCCAGGCCCAGCCCGCCGCTGATGCTCAAGCCAAACAGCCCCAGGCGATCCGCCCGCACCTCCGGGAGGTTCGCCATATAATCGAATGCCGCCTCGATCTCGTCGCCGACCGCGGGGGTCCAACGGTATTCAAACAGCTCCCTGAGGTCCGGCACGGACACCACCAGTCCCAGCCCGGCCAGGAGCCTCGCCAGCCCTACGATGTACGGATCTTCCAGACCCAGCCGGTCGAAGCCCGGCATCAGCAGGAGGGCGGGCCACGGCCCCGCCCCCTCCGGGCGGTAGATGTCCAGCGCCACTGACCCGCCACCAGGGGAAGGGGCGCGATGACGCACGCGGCTAACCGGGTGCCCCACCATCCCCAGAAACCGCGGCTGATGGTCGTATTGCGACAAGCCATCAACCAGATAGACCGACCGGACGACGGTCTCCATGTTGCCACTGGCCAAGGCGATCCCCGCGATCAGCACCATCCCCAGCGCAAGCAGACTGACGCGGCGTTTTCGCAGGAACTCCAGGACGCGGTCCAGCGCGCTCGGGCCCGTGTTCCCACTTCCCGGTCCGGTCCGACCCCGACGCCCGCCAAAGTCCAACTCGCCCCCCCCTTCGTCAACGCTTAGAACAGGTAGATATATTTATGCTAACAGTTCCACAAGGTCCCACGTATACCCGACCATTACCGACGACCATTCACGCCCCCAGGGTCTGATCCAATTTCTTGCGGAAGGAGTTCGCCATGGCCATCGCGGAAGCCGAGTACTTCGGGCAGCGCCTCGACGCCCAGATCGACTGGTATGACAAGAAAAGCGCCGCCAACCAGGCGGCGTACAAACGGCTCCGGCTGATCGAGATCGTCGCCGCCGCCGCCATTCCATTGCTCGCCGGGTACCGCCAGGATTCCTTGCCTGTCGGCATCGCCATCGGGATGCTCGGCCTGGTCGTCGCGGTCCTGGCCGGCGTGGTGGGCCTGTACCGGTTTCAGGAGAACTGGAACGAATACCGGGCCGTCGCCGAGTCCCTCAAGCAGGAGAAGCACCTCTACCTCGCCCGGGCCGAGCCCTACCACGGCGATCAGCCCTTCGAACTGCTGGTGCAGCGCGTCGAGGCGTCCCTTAAGAGCGAAACGACCGGATGGGCGCAGGCGATGCGGGCCGCGGGCGCGACCGAGAGATCCGAACGCGAGCGCGCAGGCGACCGACCCCGGTAGCCGGAAAATGACTCCGCGTCTACTTGTTCCGGCCAGGACCGCCCAGCGCCGCCAGCTCGCCTTCCCTCAGGTCGTCCCAATCCCGGGCGTCGCAGAACTTTCCGCCGAAGTCCTTGCGAAGCCGTTGCTGCCTCGCTTCGGGCTCCTCGTGCGTCAGGGCTTACACGCGTCCGATCTCATCGTCCCAGGCGTGGCCAGCGCGAATCTCGATAGAGAGCCCAAGGCACCTGAAATCGCTCCCCGGCGACCAGCCTGTTCGTGCTCCCCGTCCTATTTCTTGGATGCTTTCGTCACCCGACGACATGGCCACGACGAGGCGCATCACGGGTCACTCGAACCCCCAAGCTTGGCGACCTGAGCCTCGGTGAGCGCGACGTCGTAGAAGACGACGTGACGGATATCCACACTTGCGCGGCCAGACTGATCAGCGACCGCCTTATCGTCTCCGAAGAGGACGAAACGAGGCGGGCTGACGTTAACCGCGAGTCGCCCGTCCAAATCGCCACCGTCTTCCTGGAGGACTTGGACGCCGTCGACAAACGTTCGCCGCACCCCCGCCCGAAGATCCACGACGTACACGACCCGGTGCCAGTGCCCCGCTTGCATCACAGGCGCAGAGAATTTGGTGTCCCCTACCCGCCCGTCCTCTTTGATCCACAGGTCCGCGCCGTTCTCGTTGTGCATGTTCAAGTTCAGGAGCGGCGCCGCGTGGCCGGCCTGCGTGCGCACATCGAAGACGAACGTGTAGCAGTTGACGTCCTTGCCGCTGCAATTGCCCGTCGTCCGCGGATGCTCCGCATACAGGAACCCACCCGCCGGGACTCGAATACCCCCCGCCACGACGAGGTCGCCGATCACGCCGACCCGGGGTGGCCGGAAGAGCACCGGGACCCCTCGTCGCGCCCCGTTCAGGAAGCGCGCATCGTCAAACGACCACATCGCGATTGGCTGCTGGCCTCCCGGCGCCCACGATGCCGGCACATCTCGGGGATCCGGCTTCGCGTCCTGATAAGCAGAGCTCTCCAGCCTGCCCGCCGGCACGTACCGCGCGAGTGCCGCCGAGGAGATGTGATAGCCCAGGTCACTCAGGATTCCGGCATCGACCGCGCTCGGGTACTGGCGATAGCCCTGGATCGGATCATGGGTCCCCATGAGGTCGTTTTCGAGATGCGGACGCAAAACGCTGCGGACGAACTCGCCGAGGATGCGCTCGAAGAACAGGCCCTCGCCATAGGACATGTCCTGCAGTCTCGGCAGGCCGTTGGTGATGGCGTAGTTCGACAGGGGGGCGTTCTTGCAGATCTTGGCCGCGAGCTCTTTCGCCTTCGTCATCGACTGGCCCGTGGGCACGAGATAGTGCACGAGGCCGAAGCGCTCGCCTTCCTCGGGCCTGAGCACCCGGCCGGTGAGCATCATGTCCTGCATGCGCGAGAACCCCAGCACGCGGGCAATGCGCACCGAGCCGCCGCCGCCGATGTAGATGCCGCGCGTGCCCTCGGGCAACCCGAAGAACGTCGTTTCGTCGGCCACGCGCACGTGGCAGGCGCAGGCGGTTTCGAGCCCGCCGCCGAGCGTCGCGCCGTGCAGCGCGGCGATGAACGGAATGTTGCCGCGGCCGATGATCTCGCGCGGATCGACGCGCACGTTGTAGGGATTGCGCGCCTTGCGGTCGTCGGACCACTGGCTCGCAGCCCAGCGCAGGTCGAGCCCCGCGCAGAAATTTTCTCCGTGCCCGTAGAGGATGCCGCACTTGGCCTCCTCTCCGGCGCGCATCACCGCCTCGAGCAGCTGGGTCTGCAGCGCCGGGCTCATGGCGTTGCGCTTGTCCGGCCGGTTGAGCGTGACCGTGGCGATGCGCTCGGCGACGTCGTACAGCACCTCGTCCGGTCGGCCCGGCGGGGGCGGGTGCGCGAGCTGGTCGGCCGGCATCACGCCATCTTGGTTCACTCGCCGGGCAGGAAGGCGAG
>DKBC01000107.1 GCA_002451065.1 Betaproteobacteria bacterium UBA6910 | reverse complement strand
CACCAGGGCGCCCAGAAATCGACGATGACGGTGCCATTGCCGGTCACCACCTGCTCGAAGTTGTCCTTTTTCAGATCCACGATTGCCATAGCACACTCCTTTCCCGCCCGGATGCGGGCCTTGGTCGGGGGCGCGACGCCCCGGAAAAAGGGGGCATTCTGCCACAGGACCGACCACGGCCCAACCCACCGGCCTGTGGCGGAGGCCCGGTAACGCTTGTGGCAGAATCGGCCCATGTCGCCCACTGCGTCGCGTTCCTATATCGGCCGCTTCGCACCCTCGCCCACTGGCCCCCTTCATTTCGGATCGTTGGTCGCCGCGGTAGGAAGCTTCCTCGAAGCGCGCCGGCATGGCGGCCGCTGGCTGGTGCGCATGGAAGATCTCGACCCGCCGCGGGTGATGCCGGGCGCGGCCGATGCCATCCTCCGGCTGCTGGATGCCTGCGAACTGCACTGGGACAGACCAGTGATCTACCAGAGCGCCCGGGCCGACGCCTACCACGCCGCCCTCCACGGATTGCGCGCACAGGAGCGCGTTTATCCCTGCGGCTGCAGCCGACGGGAAATCGCTGACTCCGGCATCGCGGGTCTGGACGGGTTCGTCTACCCCGGCACCTGCCGCCAGGGGTTGAAGGGCGACCGGCGCGCCCGCGCGCTGCGCCTGCGGGTGGACGGTCCGTTCATCGCATTCGACGACGGGCTTCAGGGTCCCATCGTGCAGGACCTGGTACGGGATGTGGGCGACTTTCTGCTCTACCGTTCGGAGCGGATTTTTTCCTATCAACTCGCGGCGGTGGTGGACGATGCCGCCCAGGGCGTTACCGACGTGATGCGGGGCGCGGACCTGCTGGACTCCACGCCCCGCCAGATCTACCTCCAGCGCCTGCTGGGCGTGCCCACGCCGCGGTATGCCCACCTGCCGGTGGCGGTGGACGAACGCGGGGAGAAGCTCAGCAAACAGACCCTCGCTGCGCCGGTGGACCTCGAGTGTCCGACGCCGGCCCTCTTCGAAGCGCTCCGGTTCCTGGGCCAGGCGCCGAACGTGGACCTGCGCCGGGGAAGGCCCCGGGACCTTTGGGCGTGGGCCCGGGAGAATTGGGACCCCATGCGCGTGCCCCGGGCGCGCTCCCGCGGTATCAAGGACTTGTTTTTTTGAGGGATTCCAGTCTTGCAGCGGCGCCCGGCATCCGCCGCGGGCGATCCCGATGCCGGGTCCCGGGACCCCCGTCCTGGCTTTCGCCAACCGCTATGTTTTTGCCAATCCTCGGCTTCGCGGACGCCCCTCTACGAATCAGACGGTTGCGTTTTGAGCCGCGGAGGCCTGAATCTGGCCCGAGAATCGGAGAATGCTGGCTTTTGCCAGCTGGTTCGAGGAAGTTAGCCACTCTTCTTCGCCAGATGCCGACAACTGGTTTCTCGAAAGCACTCACCATGTCGCCGTGACATGGAGCTGCACCATCCTGGTGCGGGAGCCGCAACGCAATGCCTAGCTCTTTGAAAAACAATGGGTTGAAAAGGAGCCGTTTCGGGTCCGGACCTCCGATGATAAAATGGACTTGAAATCGGGGGTCCTCCCCGGTTGGGCGCGGGCTCTTGTCCAGCAGTTCAGATTCCGGAGCATTCCATGACCACCATTGTCGTCGCGAGAAAAAATGGCTATGCCGCTATCGCTGCGGACACCCTCACCACGTTCGGCAACACGCGCCTCACGCCCCAGAACGACGCGTCGTCGGACAAGATTCTCTGCTATGACGGATCGTATATCGGGCTCTGCGGCAGCGCCGCCCACCACCTGGTCATCGAGAGCTCCATGAGGCGCATTCCGGACCTGCGCCTGCGGGGGAAGGCGGAGATCTTCGAGTCTTTCCGCCGCCTGCACCCGGTGCTCAAGGACGAGCACTTCCTCAACCCCAAGGAAGACGACGACGACCCCTACGAGTCGAGCCAGATCACCGCGTTGATCGCCAATCCGAGCGGTATTTTTGCGGTGTTTTCCATGCGCGAGGTGTTCGAGTACAACCGCTTCTGGGCCATCGGCTCGGGCAGCGACTACGCTCTGGGCGCCATGCAACAGGCCTACTCCCGCTACGACAATCCCGCCGACATCGCCCGCGCGGGCATCGAGGCGGGATGCGAGTTCGACAAGAGTTCGAGCCTGCCCATGACGCTCTACACGGTCCGCCTCGCCGAAGAGTCGTTTACCCAGTGGCGGCTGTTCCAGTCTTCCCTGGAGCAGCTGGAACGGGTCTGAGCACCGGCCGCCGCATCGGAGGACTGGCCCAGGTGGCCGCCGTGGCGGCTCTGGCGCTGCTGCCGGCTCTCGGCGCCATCGCACAAAAACGCCCCCCATCCACTCCCGAGGAAATCGACGCCCGCGTCAAACGCGCCGAAGAAGAGGCGGCGGCATTGGAAAAGGAGGCGCGGGAAGACGAGGCGGAACGGCAGCGCCGGGCCCGGGCAGCCGAGGAACGGCGGGCCAGGAAAACCGAGCAGCAGCGTCTGAAGGAGCACCAGGCGGCCGAAAAGAGCCGCGCCAGGACGTCCCCCTCGCAGCCGGCTGCGGCTCGCAGCAAACCCGCGGTTCCCGGAGCGGGGGAATCCCCCGAGCAGGCTCAGGCCCGCAAGCGAGCGGAAAACGAGGCGGCCGCGGCCAAGCGCAAGGCGAGCCGGGAAGCGCACGAGGCGCGCTACCAGGAATATGCCAAGCAGCGGGAAGAGGAGCGCCGGAAACGGGAGGAACGGTTCGCCGAGAAGCCGCCCAAGGCCCCGAACCTGGACCGCAACCCGTTCTAGGGTTTCGAGGTGCCGTAGAGGCGCTCGGCGTTCCGAAACGCGATCGCGGCGGCCAGGTCTGGCGGCAACTCCTTGAGCCAAGCCCGCGCCGCGTTTGCGAGGGCCGGCACCTGGGGCCAACGCCCCGGGGTCCATGTGTCGCTACCAAACAGAAACCGGTCCGGGTGGCGCTGGAACAGCGTTCGCCAAGCGGGGCTCACACGTCCACCGGGCGCCACCTCGTCCAGCCGGTAGGAAAGTTCAACCCAAAGGTTCGAATAACGGTCGAGCATTTCGCCTACGGCCTGCACCGGGGTGGACATCCCGGCATGGGCCCAGAGGATTTTCACCCGGCGGTCCACGGCGAATAGCGCGGCCACCGCCTTTTCGTCGGAATGGGCATGCAGCGGAATCTGCCGCTCCACCGCCAGTTCAATCACCCGGCGCACCACGGGAGTCGCTGCCTTGTCGGCGGAGAGGTGGAATTCACCGATGCCACGATAGATGCCACGCCGGAGCCGCTCCTCGAGGTAGGGGAGGATCGAAGGGTCGCTATGCCAGGTGCCCATGTCGGCACCGGTGCGGTAGGGCCGCAGCTCCGGCACCACGCGCTCTGGGGCTGCCTCGAAGAGCTTCAGAGTGCCGTCGTCGGGGGTGCTCGAAACCAGGGCGCGCTCAACCCCGGCTTGGTCCAGGATGGCAAGCACTTCGTCCACCGAGTATTTTTTCCACGCATCGGAGCTATAGTGAACATGGGCGTCAAACAGCGGGATCGATTGCCCGGCGGCGGCCACGGGTAACACACTACACGCCGAGAGCAAAAGCGCCGGCACCAGTCGGTAGAGTTGTTTGATCATGTCCCAAGCATACGCGGCAGACCGGTCGGATTCCAAAGATCGGACAGCCGCGATTCTATTGCAATACAGCAATTTATGCGTTAGCAAGCGCTAACCATTTGACAAATGGTCGCCTAACAGTAAAATTCCGTATGTTGCGCCGCAGCAGGCGCCACCTCGATGCCCCCAGACCGATACAGGAGAGTTTTCCATGGCTAACCCCCAAGAGCAGTTCGCGGCCCTTCAAAAGGCAAATCTCGATACCACCCTCAGCCTCGCCAACGCCGTGCTCGCGGGCGCAGAGCGGCTGGCCAACCTTCAGCTTTCCACGGCCAAGGACCTTCTGGCCGACAACGCCAAGACGGCGCGTTCCCTAATGTCCATCAAGAATCCCCAGGACCTGACGGCGATTCAGCCTTCCGTCGAGCCACTGCTGGAGCGGGCCCTTGCGTACTCGCGTAGCGTGTACGAGGTCACCGCCCAGACCCAGTCCGAAATCGCCAAGGTGCTCGAGGGTCGGATGAAGCATCTCACCGCCTCCATGAACGAGGCGATGGAAACGGCCGCCAAGGCCGGCCCGGGTTCCGATGTGGCCATGGCCGCCATGAAGTCCGCCATGGCTGCCGCCAATTCGGCCTACGAGAATGTGCAGAAGATGACCAAGCAGGTCACGGAACTCACGGAAGCCAACATCTCCGCGGCGGCTGACGCCACCAAGGGCGGCGCCAGGAAGAAGCCCACGCATTCCAAGGCCTGAAGCCGGCCGATCTCCTTTTTGTGTCAAGGACCCCCAGCGCCAGCGCGCCGGGGGTTTTTTGTTCATCCTCCGAATCCGAAGGCGTGGTAAGCGGCGGGGAACAGCAGGGCCGTGGCCAGGGCGTTGAGCCCCATACCGAGGCCGGCAAAGGCGCCCGCCTCCTCGCTTATCTGGAAGGCGCGCGCCGTGCCGATGCCATGGGCGGCAACTCCGATGGCAAAGCCCCGCACGCTGTCGGCCGATATCCGGATGGCGTCCAAGATGCTCTTGGCCACCACCGCCCCCAGGACCCCCGTGCTCACCACCAGCACCGCCGTAAGAGAGGGCAGCCCGCCAAGCTTCTCGGCGATGCCCATGGCCACCGGCGTGGTGATGGATTTGGGCGCCAAGGAAAGCAGCGTCTGGCGCGAAGCGCCGAGCAGCCAGCCAACAACCACCGCGCTCCCCACCGCGGTGGTGGCGCCGGCCAGCAGTCCCGCAACCAGAGGCAGCAACAGCCGGCGCAGTTTTCCGAATTGAGCGTAAAGCGGCACCGCCAGCGCAACGGTGGCGGGGCCGAGCAGGAAATGCACAAACTGTGCCCCGTCGAAGTACGTCTGGTAACGCGTATCCGTGACGGTCAGCCCTGTCACCAGCAACGCCACCGCCACCAGCACGGGGTTGAGCAGCGGGTGCATTCCTCCGCGGACGTAGAGCCAGTAGGCAATCTGGTAGGCGACCAGTGTCAGCGTTAACCCGAGCAGCGGCGTCGCCGCCAGATAGACCCAGATGTCCTCGAGACTACTCGTCATCCCGCGATGCCCCCTTTTCGACCCGGGCCAGCGCAAGATTCATGGTCACAGCCGTCACCAGAATCGTTGCCACCGTGCTCAGCAACAGCGCGACCAGAATAGGCAACCACTCGGACGCGACGCGGCCCGCATGCAGCATGACTCCCACCCCGGCCGGCACGAACAGCAGCGACAGATGCTGCAGTATCCCCTGGGCCGTGTCCCTCAGGTCCGGCGAGGCGCCTCCCCGGAGCAGCAGGGTCAGGAACAAGAGCAACATCCCCACCACTGGACCGGGAACCGGCAGTCCCAGGGCCACAACCAGCGATTCCCCGATCAACTGGTAGATCAGCAATACAGTGATGGCACCGATCATGTCTCCCTCCCTAGGTTGCCGCGGCCCAAGTCATTCTATGCCCTGCCTCACTGTCCGGACCAATATTCGGGTGGAGCGGTTAGAATGGCGGGGACACTGCGCAGCCCGGGCCGGCTTGGGAATCGGAGCGTCCCGCGCGAAGAGACCAGACCATCCGCAAACCTGAGAGGAGGAACCGCCGTGGACAATGAAGCCCTCAACATGAGCATCCGCAAGTTCCTGAAGAGCGTGGGTGTGCGCTCCCAACTGGAAATCGAGCAGGCGGTCAACCGCGCGCTCCAGTCCGCCACCATCCAGGGCAACGAGACTTTTCCCGCCAAGATGATCCTCGAGATCGACGGACTCGGTCTCAAGGTGCCGTTCGACGGCAAGATCGAACTCGAGTAATCAGCGGGAGGGCCGGGGTACCGGGCCGGTCGCGGCTGTCTCCGATCCCTCCGACCCGAAGAGGGTCGAAAGCTGAGCCAAGTAAAGTTCCAGTCCCTGGGCAGCGAAGCGCAGGCTCATCGCCAAAGTCACCGCCGCGGGCGGAACGCCCGGACGCCCCGCATCCCAGCCTATCGCATCCAGATAATCCTTCGCCAGGCGTCCCAGGGCCGCGTTGCGCTCCCCGCTCTGCCGCCACGCGCGAATCAGATCCCCCAGTTGCAGTTGAACGCCGGCACGGCCGATGGTTTCGAATCCGTCCGCGAGCCCGGCGGCGAGACCCTTGCGGCCTTCCGCTGCCACCAAGGCGACGAAACGCGCGGACCCCGGCGGGCCGCAGGGTATCCAGGCGCCCCTGGGAACATGGGCCGCCACATCCAGCCCAGCGGCAATCGCGTCCGGCACCGGAACCTGCGTGCCCACCGCGAGCAAACGCGCGTGGGCCGCGCCCCAGTCTCCCGCCACCAGGGCCGCGTCCGCCAAGGCGACGCCCCGCGCGTCCAGATCACGCCCATGTTCCGGCAGCTTTCGGAAATCCGCTTCACCGGCCGCCACGACCGCGTCCCCGGACTCCAGGAGGGCACCGAGTTGATTCAAGTGAAGCGAACACGTCTCCGCCGAATCCGCGGCGAGCCACAGCAGCCGCGGTGCTCGCATGGCGCCGATCAGCGCCTCGAGCGAGGCCTCGGCGCAGCCGCCCCAGCCCTCCGCCAGCCCTGCCGCCAACGCCGGGTCCGCGTCCCACACCCGCACCAGCGCGCCCCGCGCGGCAAGCGCGCACGCTAGTTGCCGGGCGGGTGACGCCGCGCCGACGATCGCTGCCTCGGCATTGGCGCTAGTGGAATTCACGGCGCGGATAAGCTCCAAGGACAAACGGTTATAATCAAGGAAAATATAACACAGCGATCCGCACCCCATGACCAACCGGCGCACGCCCCGCCGCCCCTTGCGAGTGCTGTTCCTGAGCTCGGAAGCCCATCCGCTGATCAAGACGGGCGGGCTCGGCGAGATCAGCGGCGCGCTCCCGCTCGCCCTGCGGGAACTGGGAGCCGATGTGCGGCTTCTGATCCCCGGCTATCCGGAAGTCCTTGCGCGCCTCGAAGACGCGAAGCCGGTGCATCGCTTTGCCCGTCGCCACGGTTTCCCGGAGTGCACGCTGCTGAGCGCCGAGATCCCGGGCGGGGTTCCGGCCTTTATCATAGAATCCGCTTCCCTATATCGCCGTCCCGGCAGCCCCTATGTGGACGACGAAGGCCAGGACTGGCCCGACAATGCCCGGCGGTTCGGCCTGCTGTCGCGCATCGGCGCCATACTCGCGGGCAAGTCTTCCCCCTTGCGCTGGCGACCCCAGATCGCCCACTGCAACGACTGGCATACGGGACTCACGCCGGCTTACCTGCACTTCATGAGCGGCCCCCGCGCGGCCACGGTGATGAGTATTCACAATGCGGCGTTTCAGGGCGTATTCCCACCCACGACCGTGCGTGAGCTCGGGCTGCCCGCCACCAGCTTCCAGGTCGACGGAGTGGAGTATTACGGCAGCCTGTCGTTTCTCAAGGCCGGCCTCTTCTATGCCGATCGCATTACCACGGTAAGCCCCACCTACGCCGAAGAGATCCAGTCCGCGCCGCTTGGCTTCGGCCTTCAGGGCCTGTTGGCCGGGCGCGCACGGGTGTTGAGCGGCATCGTGAACGGGATCGACACCGCGGTCTGGAATCCGGCCCGTGATTCACTCGTCGCCGCCAAGTTCTCGGCCAGCGATCTCTCGGGCAAGGCCGCGAACAAGCGCGCCCTCCAGGAAGCCATGGGTCTGGACACCGATCCCGGCGTTCCCCTGCTCGGCATGGTAAGCCGCATCACCGAACAGAAAGGAACCGACCTGGTGATCGAAGCTGCCGGCGCGATGCTGGCATTGCCGGCGCAAATCGCGATTCTCGGGAGCGGCGATCACGCCCTGGAACGCGCACTCATCGCCTACGCCCGGGCCCATCCCGGAAAAGCAGCGGTGCAGATTGGTTTCCACGAGGGCCTGGCCCACCTTATTGAGGCCGGCGCCGACATATTCCTCATGCCCTCGCGCTTCGAACCCTGCGGTCTCAACCAGATGTACAGCCAGCTCTACGGGACGCCGCCGGTGGCCCACGCCACGGGGGGGCTGGTGGACACCATCGTTGATTGCACCCCGGGGAGCCTTGCGGAGGGAACCGCCACCGGCTTCCTGTTTCGCGACGCCACGGCGGACGACCTGGCAAGCACCGTGGCGCTCGCAGTCGATCTTTATCGCCAGCCGGAAACCTGGCGCCGCATCCAGCTCGCCGGCATGGTCCGCGATTTCAGTTGGCGGGCCAGCGCCCGGCGTTACCTCGAGCTTTATCAGTCCCTGGTGGCGTGACGTCCCGCTCCGGCGCGCAGCGGTCCCCTCGCTTTCAGAGCCAGTTCATCATTCCCATTTCCAGGGGGTGGGTAAGCAACGGATGATGCGGATACACGCGCACCCGGTACTCCAACCTTCCGCACAGCGCCGGGGTGATTTCAAGCGCGAACCGATGCTCGGCCCCCTCCACCGTGCCGGTGAACTGAAAGCGATGGCGCAGGGCGTCGGCGATCTTGTCACGCTTAGACTCCCGGGTGACAAGCATCTCCACCACCACGTCCTCGGGCGCGAGCCCGTTCAACCTGACACCCACTTCCACCCGCAGGGACTCGCCGTAACGGATTCGACGCCCCGGCGCATCAAGGCGGCGGATGCGCACGCCTGACCAGGCGTCCCGCACCCGGTGCTTCCATTGGGCGACGCGGCGGGCGCTTTCGAAGCCGTCGGCGCTGAACAGGGCGTTCTGGCGGGTGGCCGGGAGGTAAACCCCGGAGACATATTCCCCCAGCATCCGGGTCGAGTTGTACACGGGCAGCAGCGTGGCCATGGAGCGCTTCGCCATCTTCACCCATTCCGGGTTGTAGCCCATCTTGCCCCGGTCGTAGTAAAGCGGAACCACCTGGTCCTGCAAAATCTCATACAGCGTCTGGCTTTCCTCGCGGTTCCGGCGCTCGGGATCGGTTCCCTCCGGCGCCGGCTTGATGGCCCAGCCGTTGCCCACTTCATAGCCTTCGCCCCACCAGCCGTCGAGCACCGAACAGTTGATCACGCCGTTGATACCGGCCTTCATCCCGGAGGTCCCGCTGGCTTCCAGCGGATACACGGGATGGTTGAGCCACACGTCAACGCCGGAGGTCAGGCGCCGGCCAAGACGCAGATCGTACCCCTCCACCAGCAGGATCCGCCCCTCGAACTCCGGCATCTTGGAAATCTGCGACACGCGCCGGATCAGCTCATGCCCCGGCACGTCCGCCGGGTGCGCCTTACCCGCGAACAGGAACAGCACCGGCCGCTCCGGGTCGCTCAGAATGATCTCCCGCAGCCAGCCCAGGTTCTCGAACAGCAGCGTCGCGCGCTTGTAAGTGGCGAAGCGTCGGGCAAAACCGATGGTAAGCACGTTGGGGTTCACCGGGTCCGCCAAGCGCAGCATGCGATCCAGGTGCGCCTCGGACCCGTGATTGCGGAAGTGCTGATTGCCGACACGGGCGCGGACCAGGTACAGCATCTGGGCCTTCAGCGCCTGGCGGACACTCCAAAACAGGTGATCGGGTATATTGTCGATCCTGGTCCGGAAGTAGTCCCGGTCGCAGATGTGATTACGCCACTCGTGGCCGAGAAAGCGGTCGAAGATCTCCGCCCACTCCTGGGCGAAGAAGGTCGGCACGTGCACGCCGTTGGTCACGTAGCCCATGGGGTTCTCCTCCGGCTCGATCTCGGGCCATAGCCCGCGCAGGATGGTGGAAGAAACGCCGCCGTGGATCCTTGAAACGCCGTTGTGGATGCGGGAACCGCGGACCGCCAGCGCGGTCATGTTGAATTCCCGGCCGTCGGCGCCGTGGCCCAGAGCCAGGAACTGTTCCCGGCTGAGCTTGACCTCCCGGCAGTACTGCTCGAAATACTCCCAGATCAGCTCTTCGGCGAAATGGTCGTGGCCGGCGGGCACCGCGGTATGGGTGGTGAACACGGTGGAAACTGCGACCGCTTCGAGGGCGGTGGCGAAATCCAGTCCCTCCTTGACGAGTTCCCGCATCCGCTCCAGGACCAGGAACGCCGCGTGCCCCTCATTCATGTGCCAGACGGTGGGTTTGAGCCCGATCTCCCGCAGCGCCCGGACGCCGCCCACGCCGAGGATGATCTCCTGCTCGATGCGCATGCGCCGGTCTCCGCCGTAGAGACGGTGCGCGATATCCCGGTCGGCAGGGGAGTTGCCTTCCAGGTCCGTGTCCAGGAGATAGAGCTGCACGACGCCGATGCGCGCCTGCCAGACCTTGACCTCCACCCGGCGTCCTGGAAGCGCCACCTGGAAATGCAGCTCCGAGCCGTCCGGCCGCGTGACCGGGGTCACCGGCAAATCATCGAAGTCCGCGTCGGTGTATTTCGTCTGCTGGCTGCCGTCCTTGTCGATGTCCTGCAGGAAGTACCCCTGGCGGAACAGCATGCCCACGCCGACGAAGGGAATCCTGAGGTCGCTGGCGGCCTTGCAGTGATCCCCCGCGAGAATGCCGAGGCCGCCGGAGTAGATGGGCAGGCTCTCGTGAAATCCGAACTCGAAGCAGAAGTAGGCAACGAGGTCGTGGTCTCCGAGTTCCCCGGGCGAGCGGTGGCGCGGGGGACCCGCATGATAGGTGTCGTAGGCGGAAAGGATGCGGTGGAAATCGGAAAGGAATACCTGGTCCTCGGAGGCCTGCTCGAGGCGTTCCTGGTCGATGCGCTTGAGGAACGCCTTGGGATTGTGGCCCACCGATCCCCACAGGCCAGGATGCAGCCGCGAGAACATCGTGCGCGTCGGCCTGTCCCAGCTGTACCAGAGATTGTTCGCAAGGTCCTGCAGGCGCGCCAGCTTTTCGGGGATGCGGGGATTGACTTCGAGCGAGTAGGCGGTGCCTGGTGGCATGGCAATCTCCGATGCTTGTCTGCGTTGTTGGCCAATTATAGCGGCGCCAGCGAGGCCCGCGGCTTCCGGAATGGCGTCACTCCAGCCGCAGGAACTGATCCCGGTAATGGCGCATTTCGGCGATCGACTCATAGACATCGGAAAGCGCCTCGTGCTTGCCCGCCTTTACCACGCCTGCCGCCACTCCCGGACGCCAGCGCCGCGCGAGCTCCTTCAGCGTGCTCACGTCCAGGTTGCGGTAATGGAAATACGCCTCGAGCGCGGGCATGTGGCGCGCCAGGAAGCGCCGGTCCTGGCAAATGGAATTGCCGCACATGGGAGAGACCCTGGGGGGCACGTGCTGCTCCAGGAAACCGAGCAGGGCGATTTCCGTCGCAGCTTCCGTCAGGCTGGACTGCCGGACTTTCTCGACCAGTCCCGAACGAGCGTGGGTCGCCCTATTCCACTCGTCCATGCCGTCAAGCACCGCGTCCGGCTGATGGACCACCAGCACCGGCAACTCCGCCACCGTCTCGAGCCGGGCATCGGTAATTACGACGGCCACCTCCAGAATCCGGTCGCGGTCCGGATCGAGGCCGCTCATTTCCATATCGATCCAGATGAGGTTGCTGGCGTCCTGTGCCATAATCCGGGCGGGGAATTTTCCAGGCGCAATTCTGTCACAGCGGTTACCCCAGCGTCACCTTTGACCCCGTAAATGGAGCCCTTCACACTGGTTTTTCTGGCCGCCCTGGCGCTTTCTCTCGCCACCAGAGGATGGCTCGCGTTTCGTCAGGTCCGCCACATCGGATCCCACCGGCAGCGCGTGCCGGAGGATTTCGCCAGCGAAATCAGTCTCGAGGCGCACCAGAAGGCGGCCGACTACACGACGGCGAAAACGCGGCTGGGCCTGGTGCATGCGATGGTGGACGCGGCGTTGCTCCTGGCCCTGACCCTGGGCGGGGGGCTGCAGTGGCTGTGGAGCCTCTGGTCCGGAATCCTTGCGGAACCGTTGGCGCGGGGAGTCGCTTTCATCGTGACCACCACCGTAATTCTCGGCGTGGCGGAGATCCCGCTTTCCGCCTACAAGGTCTTCTCCCTGGAGCAGCGGTTCGGCTTCAATCGTATGACCCCGGGAACTTTCTTCGCCGACCTGGCCAAGCAGGCGGCCTTGGGCGCCGTGCTGGGAATACCGATTCTCGCNNGTCTATCCCACATGGATTGCCCCCCTGTTCAACAAGTTTTCCCCCCTCGAGGACCCGGAACTCCGGGAGCGCATCGAGCGCCTGCTGGCGCGCTGCGGGTTTGCTTCTCGGGGGTTGTTCGTGATGGACGGCTCGAAGCGCTCCAGTCACGGCAATGCCTACTTCACGGGTTTCGGGCGCACCAAACGCATCGTGTTTTTCGATACCCTGATTTCCCGCCTCAAGGGAGAAGAGATCGAGGCGGTGCTGGCCCACGAGCTAGGCCATTACCGCCTGCGCCACGTGGCCAAGCGCATCGCCTGGACCTTCGCCGTGAGCCTGGCGTTCCTGTGGGTGCTCGGGTACCTGATGCGGCAGCAATGGTTCTTCACCGGTCTCGGCATGGAATCGCCGTCCACGGCGGGCGCCCTGCAGTTGTTCATACTGGTTCTGCCGGTCTTCACGTTCCTGCTGCAGCCGCTGATATCCCTCTACTCCCGGCGCCACGAGTTCGAGGCGGATGCCTTCGCTGCCCGATACGCCGCGGCTTCGGACCTGGTGCGCGCCCTGGTGAAGCTTTACCGCGACAACGCGTCGACCCTGACCCCGGATCCCCTGCACTCGGCATTCTATGACTCGCACCCTCCGGCCGCGCTCCGGGTGGCCCGGCTCAGGGCGTCCCCCCAAGGCGGGTGAGAACTGCTGTTTTCCGAAAGGAGCTGAAAGATGAGACACCGTTTCCTCGGCTTGACGCTGGCGTTACTGGCGGGGGCCGCATTTGCCAGTCCCTTCCCGAAAGGCGATCCCAAGGCCGGCGAGAAGCTGGTCAAGGAAGCAAAGTGCGGCGCCTGCCATGCCTCGATGTTCGGGGGTGACGGCAGCGCCATCTACACCCGGCCGGACCGCAAGATGAAAAACCCCGAGCAGTTGCGCACCCAGGTCCGTTTCTGCGCCACCCAGCTCGGCGTCTCCTGGTTCCCGGAGGAGGAGGAAAACGTCGCCGCCTATCTCAACCAGCAGTACTACAAGTTCAAATGACCACCTGCGACCTCACCAACCGCAAATGCAAGCCCTGCGAGGGCGGGGTGCCTCCCCTGTCAGCGGAGCAGATCCAGACCTTTCTCAGCGAACTCACGGGATGGACATACCGCGACAGCCGCATCACCAAGACCTACTCCTTCAAGGACCACTACCAGACCATCGCTTTCGTGAACGCGCTGGCGTGGATTTCCCATCGCGAAGATCACCACCCGGACCTGGCGGTGGGCTATAACCAGTGCCGCGTCGACTACTGGACCCACGCCATCCAGGGCTTATCCGAAAACGATTTCATCTGCGCGGCCAAG
>DKBC01000285.1 GCA_002451065.1 Betaproteobacteria bacterium UBA6910 | reverse complement strand
CGCTGCAGGTTGCAGTTGACCACAAACACGAGGTTGTCGAGCCGCTCCCGGGAGGCCAGGGAAATCGCGCCCAGGGACTCGGGCTCGTCCATCTCCCCATCCCCCATAAAGGCCCACACCTTGCGGTCCTTGGCATCGATGATGCCGCGGTCGTGGAGATACTTCATGAAGCGCGCCTGGTAAATGGCCATCAAGGGGCCCAGGCCCATGGACACGGTGGGGAACTGCCAGAAGTCCGGCATCAGCCAGGGATGGGGATAGGAAGACAGGCCCTTGCCGTCCACCTCCTGGCGGAAGTTCTCGAGCTGCTCCTCGGTCAGGCGCCCCAGCAGGAAGGCGCGGGCGTAAACCCCGGGGCCGGAATGGCCCTGGACGAACACCAGGTCGCCGCCGAAGTCGCCGTGGGGGGCCCGCCAGAAATGGTTGTAGCCCACGTCGTAGAGCGTCGCCGCCGACGAGAAGCTCGCGATATGCCCGCCCACGTTGGTGTGCTTGTTGGCCCGCAACACCATGGCCAGGGCGTTCCAGCGCACGTAGGAGCGGATGCGGTGCTCGATCTCATGATCCCCGGGGGATTTCACTTCCTTGGAGGCCGGGATGGTATTGATGTAGGCGGTGGTGGCGCTGTAGGGCAGATAGGCGCCGGCGCGGCGCGCCTTCTCCACCAGGCGCTCCAGGAGGTAATGGGCGCGATCAGTGCCCTCGTACTGGATCACGCCATCGAGGGCATCCAGCCATTCCTGGGTTTCCTGCGGATCAATATCGGGAAACGGTTCCATCGAACCCTCCTGTGATGATGCTGCCGCTACTGAACGCCGCCGGTTGCGGGTCTGCCCCCGCGAGAGTCAGCAGCCGAGATGCCGGATGAACCGGCGCTAATCCTAGTCGAGCGCTCAAGATTTTACGCCCCGTGCTGAGGCGGATGCCACCCGTTCCGCGGATTCCACGGTGTTGCAAAGCAGCATCGCGATGGTCATGGGACCGACGCCGCCCGGCACCGGCGTCAGGCAACCGGCCTTGGCCTTCACGCTCTCGAAATCCACATCGCCCACCAGCTTGCCGTCGGGCAGGCGGTTGATACCGACGTCGATGACCACCGCCCCCTCCTTCACCATGTCGGCCGTGATCATGCGTGGGCGCCCGGTCGCCACCACCAGGATGTCGGCGCGGCGCGTGTGCTCGGCGAGGTTTCGCGTCTTGGAGGTGCAGATGGTGACCGTGGCCCCCTTCTCCAGCAGCAGGAAGGCCATGGGCTTGCCGACAATGTTGCTGCGGCCCACCACCACCGCGTCCTTCCCCTCGACCGTGAGTCTCTCCTCGGCGAGCATCCGCATCACGCCGTTCGGAGTGCAGGGGACAAAGATCTTGTTGCCCGTCACCAGCGCGCCCACGTTGCGCAGGTGGAAACCGTCCACGTCCTTGGCGGGATCGACGGCCTCCAGCACCTTGCTGCTGTCGATATGGGCGGGGAGCGGAAGCTGCACCAGGATGCCGTGTACATCGGGGTTGCGGTTCAGCTCCCCGATGAGCCTGAGCAGTGTGTCCTCCGGGGTTTCGGCCGGAAGGGCATGGACTTCCGAGCGGATGCCGATCTCCCGGGACGTGGTCGCCTTGTTGCGCACGTAGACCTGGGAGGCGGGATTCTCACCGACGATGATAACGTCCAGCCCGGGCACGATGCCCGCCTCCCTGAGCTGGGCGATGCGCCCCTTCAGTTCCTCGCGCACCTTCTGCGCGATGGCCTTGCCGTCAATGATTCTTGCCGTCATGGCTGATTTCCCGCGTCGTTTCCGATGACGATGGTTTCCTGCTCGGTCACCACTCGCTGCACCCGCCGGTCGTGGGCCTCCGTCGGCAGCCGCTCCACGACCTGGATCGAGTAGGCCGCCGCCACCAGCCGCGGCCGGCCGCCGTACTGCGCCAGAAACCGGTCATAGAACCCGCGGCCGTAGCCCAGGCGCTCGCCGCGTCGCGTGAATGCGACCCCCGGCGTCAGCACCAGGTCCAGGGCATCCCCGCCAAGGCCCGCGCAATGCGACCGCGGCTCGGGTATCCCCCAGGCGCCGGGCGCTAAATCCCGCCTCGGGTCACCAACAAAAAAGAACTCAATTCGGTCCCGCCGCGGCGAGACCCGGGGCACGACCACCCGCTTGCCGCCGGCCAGCGCGTGTTCAATTAACTCCGCCGTATCGAATTCGCCGCGGTACGAAGCATAGGCGGCCACCAGCCGCGCGGCACGGTACTCGGGAAGTGCCTCCAGCCTTTCGGTGATGGCACTGCTCCAGGCCCGCCGCGTCCCGGCGGCAAGCGCCTCACGCTGGGCGATTATACGCGCGCGAATTTCGCGTTTCTGCTTGTGGGAATCCACAATGCACCGGTTAACGAATACGGGTGGCGCAGTACGTCATGAACAGGCCCGGCGCCTCGAGGCCGCGCGGCGAGAGGCGCCGAAGCGGGATGCAGGCGCCCGCGCAGCCGGTGCGCCCGCGAGGGCGAAAATCGGACCGCGCTCTCCCGCACACCGTGGCCCGCTCCAGGGCCGCACCCGGCTTCGCCAGGCGGCTGCGCCGCCCTGCGCGTTCCCGAGACAGCACAAGGAGAGGCACTGCCAGGCGTCAGCGGGCATGCGACAAGGTGGACGCGACGCGCAACAGTCCTGCGCCGCCCTTTAATCGAACTTGCGCGTGTCGTCGATGACCTTGCCGTCGTTGGGCAGGCTGCCGGGAGCGGCCAACTCCACTTCGGTGCGCAGCTTGATCACGTCCCGCGCCGATGCCGCGACGGCCTGGGACAGCGCCTCGCCACCCGCCATCGTCTCGCAGCGGAGCACCATGCGGTCATTCTTCTTCTCGTCATGATCGATCACCAGGCGCGCCTTGGTGACTTCCGGATGGCGCCGGACAACGTCGGCCACTTGGGAGGGGCGCACAAACATTCCCCGCACCTTGACGGTCTGGTCCGCCCGGCCCATCCAGCCCTTGATGCGCAAGTTGGTGCGCCCGCAGGGCGACGAGCCCGGCAGCACCGCCGACAGGTCGCCGGTGGCGAAGCGGATCAGGGGATAGTCCGGATTGAACGTGGTGACCACGATCTCGCCCACTTCGCCCTCGGGCACCGGCTCGCCGGTCCCCGGGCGCACGATCTCCACCAGTACGCCCTCGTCCACGATCCAGCCCTCCCGCGCCGGGGACTCGTAGGCGATCATCCCCAGGTCGGCGGTCGCATAGAGCTGCAGGGTGGCGATGCCCCGATCTTCGAACATCTGGCGCACCGCCGGCAGCAGCGCCTCCGCGCCCACCATGGCCTTCCTGAGGCTGGAAACATCCGACTTCACCTCGTCCGCCTTCTCCAGCAGGATGCGGAGGAACGAGGGCGTGCCCACGTAGGCGTTGGGCCGCAACGCCGCGATCGCCGCCAGCTGCTGCTCGGTGTTGCCGCCGCCGGCGGGAAACACGGCGCAGCCCAGGGCTCGCGCGCCCCCGTCTACCATGAAGCCGGCGGGGGTGAAGGTATAGGCGAAGGTGTTGTAGACCAGGTCTCCCTTGCGGAAGCCGGCGGCGTGCATGCCCCGGGCGAAGCGCCACCAGTCGGGCGCGGTTCCCTCGGGGTCGAAGATGGGCCCGGGGGAGGCGAAAATGCGGCCGATGGCGCCCGGCTCGGTGCTGGCGAGCCCGCCGAAGGGTGGATGCGCCAGCTGCATCTCGGTGAGGTCCGACTTGCGCGTAACCGGGAGTTTCGCCAAGGCTGCCCGGCTCGTCACCTGCGCCGGGTCCACTTCCGCCAGCAGCTTGGCGAAATAGGGCGCGACCTTCCTGGCGTGGGCGATTTGTGCAGGCAGCGCTTCGGCGAGCCAGCGCTCCCGCTCCTCCACGGAGCGGGTTTCGAGGGAATCAAAGTGCGCGCTCATACGGGGCGCCCGACAGGCTACGGCATATTCCTGAAAAGAGTCCCAAGCATTCTCTTCACGCCGGCAACAAAACCCGCTCCTTCACGAAGTGCCCGGACAAATCCAATAACTGCAGCAATCACGCCGATGACTGCTCCGAAAGCCAGGATCGACTCGAAGCTGCTCATGGCTCGCAGGTTATGCACCGGTTGCTGGCATAATAAGCCACCATGGGCGACGCGAATGGCAGCCGAGCGTTCGCGTTTTGCCGAGCGGCGTGTAGCGCGGAGTAAAAGTCATCGATCAACAAGGCGCTGTTAGGCATCGCGCCTCAGCCACTCATCAACTGGCGAGAACATGTAATTGCCAACTGGTGCGTACCGCGGGTCATCGTGCGCAAAGGGATTGGATTCGAGCCACTCGATGACCACTGACGACTTCTCAAGCACGTTGTCTCGCTTCACCCAGGCAAGGAACTGCTCGTCGATGTCAAGGTGCTCATACGTCTCGCCAAGCATTACCACCCGCGCCTTCACAGTACCGGTCGGCACCGGTACGGTCACCACGTCTCCTAGCCTGATGGGCGAGCCATCGTAGTACGTCATCTCGCGATGCCTAACGAAGCGATGACGAAAAGCGAGGGGCGAGGAAAGCGGAGTGTACACGGGAGTACATGGGCATTTCCGACCCACTCCGAGACAAATCGGCGGCAACGTACCACCTTCTTTCAAACAGGTTAATGCAAAGCGTCACGAGCAGCCCCGGATGCGCGAAGCCGCGCAGCGAGCGCCGAGACAGTACACAGGAAGTACGGCGAGGCGCGAGCGAGCACGCGACAAAGCAGACGGGGCGCGCAGTAGCATTGCATCAACCTGTCAGGCGAGCCAGCGTTTTCTGCGGCGGTAATGTTTAACATCCCGGAAGCTGCGCCTTCCGCCCGTGGACAACCCCAGGTAAAACTCCTTCACGTCCTCGTTGGTGGAAAGCTCCTTCGCGGAGCCATCCATCACCACCCGGCCGTTCTCCAGGATATAGCCGTAG
>DKBC01000189.1 GCA_002451065.1 Betaproteobacteria bacterium UBA6910 | reverse complement strand
GAACCAGGACACGAAGATGTTCATGAGCAGCGACGGCTCCTCCTCCGGCTTGGCCTCGATGATCACGCCGTTCTTCAGCAGGTCGCTCACCATCCAGGGATCCGATGGAGTGTAAGTGGTGAAGCGCTTGCCGTCGCTCTTCACGCCCTTCACGGTGCGCCCTTCGATGGTGACCTTGGCGATCTTGCCCTGCTTGACCTCTTCGATGAACTGGGAGTACTCGAGTTGGCTTTGAGCGACCTGGCGGGTGCTGAACTGATTGAAGACGGTCATGAGCACCAGGGCGATGACCAGCCAAATCGCTATGTTCTTGATGAGATTGTTCACGTGGTTCCCTAAAACCGGCGCCAAGGCCGGAAAAATCAAGATCTATTCTAAACGGATTGCAGGACCGTGTTAAATGCCGTCCATCGCTCGCACGCCGGCACCCAGGAGGTAGGTTTCGCTGCTGCGCCCCCGAGACGCTCCCGGCTTGCGAACCACCACCCTGGCAAAATGCCGCCGCATACCCTTGAGAAAATCCTCAAATCCCGCTCCATGAAACACTTTGACTAGAAAGCGGCCTCCGGGTTTCAGCGCCCGGACCGCAAATTCCATCGCCAACTCAGCCAGTTCGATGCTGCGGGCTTGGTCGGCCTCGCCCACTCCACTTAAATTGGGGGCCATATCGGAGATCACAAGGTCCGCCCCGGCGCCACCCAAGCGCTCCATCAGTTCGCTCACGACCGCATTGTCCCGAAAATCTCCCTGAACGAATTCCACTCCAGGAGGCGCCGGCATCTCCACCACGTCTACCGCCAGCACCCGGCCCCGGGGCCCGACCATGTCGGCCGCCACCTGGGACCAGCCGCCGGGGGCGGCGCCCAGATCCACCACCGTAATTCCGGGCTTAAGGAGCCGGTCCTTGCCGTCAATCTCCAGCAGCTTGTAAGCCGCCCGGGAGCGGTAGCCTTCGCGCTTGGCCCGCTGCACGTAGGCATCGGTGACATGTTGATGCATCCAGGCCTTGCTGGTCTTGTTCTTGGCCATGCCCTAGAATCCCCGGCTTACGTTCATGACGGTCGAGCTCACCCCTTCCCTGCGCCGGAGGCTGCGGGCACGCGCCCACGGGCTCAAGCCCACGGTCATCGTGGGCGACGCCGGCCTTTCGCCGGGAGTCATGGCAGAGCTGAGCCGCGCCGTCGAGAGCCATGAACTCATCAAGGTCAAGGTGGCGGGCGGCGGGCGGGAGGCGCGGGAGGCAATGCTGCGGGAAATCTGCGAAGCCCTCGGCGCCGCGCCGGTCCAGCATATCGGCCGGATCCTGGTGATATTCCGGGAGAACCCGGAGGCACCTCCCGCTGGGCCGGGGCCCCAAGGACGCAGGTCAGCCGTCCCGGCGCCCCGGCGCCCGCGTAGCGCCGCGTCGCGCCGGATCAAGCGCCCGCCTTCCCGCGGCGTATGACCAGCACCAGGCCCAACAAGCTCTGCATCAAATAGATACCGCTGGAAACGCCGTGCCAGCGGCCGAAGCTTGCGCGGTTGCGGCTCTCCATGACCGGCGACGGCGCAACCTCGTCCTTCAACCGCTGCAAGACGGGCTGGACCCCGAACTGACCGGTGGCGCCGAGCGCGAGCATGGCGACCACTATCCAGACCGCGGGCTGCTCCAGGCCCCGGCGTCCTGCCCTGGAAAATCTGAGGGCTAGGAACGCCCCTCCGCACGCGAAACCGGTCCATGCTATGGCGGCGAACAGCCTCCCGGCCAACGCCCCCGCCAGCACCCGGTCGGCCAGGCTCGAGAACAGTGTCGGCGCCACCAGGTAGCCGATGACCCACAAGCCGCCGACCCAGAGCACAACCGCAACCGCCTCGACGGCATCGAGGACATGGTCCAAGGGACGATGGGCGGAATTGGCCTGCAAATGGATTGGCAATGGGGACGGAGGGGAAGCGCGCAGCGCAGCGGCACCCGGGCAGCAGTCACCTCAGACGTATTTTACGTCCAGGATCTCGTATTCGCGCATGCCGCCCGGCGCCTGCACCTCGGCCACGTCTCCCGCGGACTTTCCAATGAGGGCGCGGGCAATGGGTGACGTCACGGAGATCTTTCCTTCCTTGATGTCCGCTTCGTCCTCGCCCACGATCTGGTAGGTCACCACCTCGCCGTTGCCCATGTCCTCCAGATCCACCGTGGCGCCGAACACGCAGCGGCCGTCCGCGTCGAGCAGCGTGGGATTGACGATCATGGCGTGAGAAAGCTTGCCCTCGAGCTCGGCGATCCTGCCCTCGACGAAGCTTTGCCGCTCCTTTGCGGCGGCGTATTCCGCGTTCTCGGAAAGGTCTCCGTGGGAGCGGGCCTCCGCAATGGCATTGATGACCGCGGGCCGCTCCACGCTCTTCAGCCGCTGCAGCTCCGCGCGGAGCTTCTCCGCGCCAATAATCGTGAGGGGAACCTTGTTCATTTCCAGAGCAAAGCGGCCCCAAGCAGGGGCCTCGGACACAACGTTATCTTTCCCGCATCAGCCGGTCAAGGCCCGGTCCCGGCGCAGGAGGTCCCGGTGCAGGCTCTGCAGGTCGAATACCTGCAGTTCCTCCATGTGCTGGATGCCGACGCACGCGGCCCTGGCCTCGGCCACGGTGGTGTAATAGGTCACCCGCTGCTGGAGCGCGGAGCGGCGGATGGAATAGGAATCCTGGATGGCACTGCGCCTGGGCTCCACCGTGTTGACAATGAGATTGACCTCGCCGTTCTTGATCATGTCCACGATGTGGGGACGCCCTTCCGCGACCTTGTTGACCGGCGTGACTTCCAGACCGCCTGCCGCCAGGTAGGCGGCGGTCCCGCGGGTCGCATACAGGGCGTAGCCGGCTGCGGCGAAGATCCGGGCGCACTCCAGGGTCTTCGCCTTGTCCTCGTCCCGCACGCTGAGCAACACTCTGCCGGAGGACGGGATCGTGGCGCCCGCGGCCAGCTGGGACTTGACGAAGGCTTCCGCAAATGTTGCTCCGACTCCCATCACTTCCCCGGTGGACTTCATCTCCGGACCGAGAATGGTATCGACGCCGGGAAACTTGATGAACGGAAACACGGCCTCCTTGACCGAATAATAGGGTGGAATCACCTCCTCGCCGACGCCCTGCTCGTTCAGCTTGCGCCCCACCATGCAGCGGGCGGCGATCTTGGCCAGAGGCAGCCCCGTCGCCTTGGAAACGTAAGGTACCGTGCGCGACGCCCGGGGATTTACCTCCAGCACATAAATGGTGCCGTTCTGGATGGCGAACTGCACGTTCATCAGCCCTACCACGTTGAGCCCCTTGGCCATCGCCCGGGTCTGGCGGCGAAGCTCCTGCTGCAGCGCCGGCGACAAGCTGAACGGCGGCAGCGAACATGCCGAATCCCCCGAGTGCACTCCTGCCTCCTCGATATGCTCCATGATG
>DKBC01000324.1 GCA_002451065.1 Betaproteobacteria bacterium UBA6910 | reverse complement strand
GCCGGCCGCCCTGGGCCGGCGCCACCACGTAGGCCAGATTCTCGATGGCCCGCGCCCGCAGCAGAGTCTCCCAATGGGCCATTCCCGTCGGCTTGGTGAATGCGGCCGGGACCAGGATCAAGTCCACCCCGCCCATGGAACGGTAGAGTTCCGGAAAACGCAGGTCGTAGCAAATGGACAACCCGAGGCGGCCGAAAGGCGAATCCACCACCACTACCTCGCTTCCAGCCTCGATGGTTCGTTCCTCCGAATGGCGCTCCTCCCCCATCTCCAGGCCGAAGAGATGAATCTTGTCATAGCGAGCCACGCGGCGGCCCGAATCATCATACACAAGACAGCTGTTCCGCACCCGGTCCGGCACGCTGGCGACCAGGGGAATGGAACCGCCCACCACCCACAGGCCCAGGCGCTTCGCCGTGTCGGCGAGAAAAGATTGGATAGGCCCGTCGCCGGGCGCCTCGCGCACCCCGACCTTGTCGGTTTCGCGCAGGCCCATCAAGGCAAAATTTTCGGGCAGCGCCGCCAGGTGCGCGCCTTTCGCCGCAGCGTGCTCCAGCAGGCGTTGCGCCTCCCGCAGGTTGGCGCTCACCTCCGGGCCGGAGACCATTTGTATGGCTGCCACGCGCATCACGGCCGGCCGCTCGCCACTTCCAGCACGATCTCTTCGCTCCTCTGCAGGTCGTTGACCAGGTCCACCCGGGCGGGATCAATGGCGAGCGCCGCGAGCCAGCTTCGCAATTCCTCGGCCTGCAGCACCCCTTCGCCCCGGCTCCCATGGTGGATCCTGAGCCTCCGGGAAGGTTCCCGCACCATCTCGTTGAGGCAGGGTTTGATGGCGTCGAGTTCCAGCAGCGAACGCCCGCTTCGGGGCCGGTCCCACAGTTCCGGCGGCACCGGGCAGCTCGGGTCGGCCTGTGCCCTTTCGGAAACTAGCCCGGCAGCCAGCAGCGGAATATGGAAAATCAGGATCAGGGATCGCATGGGTACGAGACGGCGCATCGGAAACTGGGGGATTCGCCCGGGAGCCGTCACTCGGCGGACGCCGCGGGCGCGCCCACCCGGGCCACCATCGGCTCGCCCCAGCTGCCGGTGACATTGTATTCCACCGCCGCAATTTGACCGAGGGGGTCCTTGAGCGCCTTGCTCAGGAACAGCGTCGCCGCTCCCACCACCGGCCCGCCGATAACCGACCCGGCGATGGATACGCCTTCGGAGAGGGCGGGCACGATCCTGACCCGCAGGTTCTGGGATTCTGCGGCCAGGTCCACTTCGCCATTCATCGTCACCCGGGCCGACGAGCCCACCATCTCGAAATCCCGGGTTATGGCCACGCCCCGCGCCAAAATGGCGCTGGCGGTGATGGTGTCGAACTCAAACCCCGCGTCCACCACGTCACGGAAATCGAGGAGCAGGCGCCGCGGAAGCGCCTGCAGACTGAGGATGCCCAGAAGCTTGCCGGCCCCCGGTTCGACCTGAAGAAACTGTCCCTTGAAAGCCCGCAGCTTGAGCGCCCCTTCCAGCGTCGGGTAATCCAGGGCATACGGATTACCCGCCCACCCCAGGTCCCCCTCGAGCTTGCCGTTGCCCCATTTCATGGAGTCCCGATAGCCCAAGCGGCCGAGCAGCTTGCCCATGTTCACCATATCCAGAGTCAGGCGAAGCTGGGTGCGGGGACTGCTCGCCCATCCCTGCCACTCGCCAGTGGCCTGGAACTCCGCGTCCGGGTTCTTGATGCGCAGGCGCTCGATCTGCCAATTTCGCTCCCGCTGCTCGGCCCTTAGCTCCAGTTGGCCGAACTGCTTGTCACCCACGCGAAATTCCTCCACGCTGAGATCGAGGGAAGGCAACTCGGTCTCGTGCTCGGGTGGCTGCGCCGGCCCCGGCGCGACCGGGGAATCGTCTGGAATGGTGAACTTGCTGAAACGGCCGGACACCATTCCCTTGCCCCGGGAATCCCATCGCAGGTCGCCCTTGACTTCGGGGCCGTCGAGCCGGGCCTGCCACACGCTACCCTGCCGAGACGCGGCGAGTTCGAGTTTACTGAACCGCCGACCCAACACGTCCAGGGCCCCCACCTGCAGGTCAACAGCCGAGAGTTCGGCGCCCAGGGTGCCTTTACTTCCCGAAAACACGCCGCGCCAGCCATCAATGTCGAGTCCCGCAACCGTGCCGCTGACCCAGACCCCGTCGCGGTCGGGGAGGACGGCCATGCCGCCGAAACTTGCGGCGCCGCGCTCGATCAGCATGCGTCCGTTGTCCGCGCGCGATATCCCGCGCGCGGTCACGAGACGGCCTAGGGAAACGGAGGACGCGTAGCGCCCGGCACCCGCCGGGCGCCACTCGACGCGCAGGGGAAGCGCTTCCCCGGCCTTTTTCCCGAGGGGTGCCGGCAGTTCCGACGCCAGCCCCTGGAGGCTGGATTCCACCACCACTTCGGCCGGCGACTTCGCCTGGCCCTCCTTGAGCACCACGGTCGCGCGCCAGTCCGTGCCGCCATGCAGGTATTTCGCAATCTCGTACTCCGAGGTTCTGGCCATGGCCTCCGCATCCGCCCATCCCACCAATCCGATGCGCACCCCGCCTTCTTGCTGGTTGTTGACATTGACGGTGGCGGGCCCCCCCAGCATCACGGCTTTGGCATCCTGCGCCCGGACCGTGGACTCCGTGAATTCCAGGGTGCCGTTGACCTCCTCGGCGACGGGAATGTCCGGTCCCCATTCAAGCCGGTTGCCAAGAAAACGATAGGAGCCGGCGACCCGCGTGTGTTCGGCATCGGGCAGGGGCATGCGGAGTTTCAATGTGAGGCTTCCGAATCCGGACGCCCGCACGCCGCGAGTCAGGCCGTCGATGTAGCCGTCCACCGGGCTCGCCTCGATCAACCTGAGGAACTCCGCCGTCGGGCCGTCAGCCTGGCCCTCCACCTCTAGCCATTGCTGGGCGCCCGCCAGATCAGGGATCTCCGCCCGCACCCGGGACAGCCGGGTGCCCATGAGATTCGCCTCATCCGCGAAAACGTCCAGGCGCTCGCCGCGGAACAACGCAGTCCCGGAAATGTTTTCAATCTTGGGCCAGCCCTCGGCATAAAACAGCGTGCCGCCGGTCACCCTTGCCTTGACTTCGAACAAACCCGCGCGACTGCCGGGAAACGGGAAGTCATTGAGGTCACCCTTGACCCGCAAAGTCACCTCCTGGGAGCTTCCGGCCAGGACGGCTGCATCGAGCCACCGCCGAGCTTCCTCGTCCACCACCAACGGCACGTAACGCGCCGCATATCGCGCGTCCGCATGGATCAAATTTCCCGTCAGGTCGATGCGGCCGGCCTGCCCGGCCGTGCCGTGATAGGTACCATAGACCGAGCCGGACAGCTGGTCGTTGGCGAAGGAGACGTTAGCCAGCCGCAGTTCAAATTCTTTGCCGCGCCGGGTCCAGCTTGCCTGGGCCGTCACCGTGTCCAGTTCCAGGGCCTGCCGAAACACCAAAGGCAGCTCCAGAGTGGCACGCCGGGAGCTGACCGAAAACGTGCCGCCCTTCTCGGTCCCGTCCAGGCTGCCGGTCACCCCGGAGAAGCCGGGGATCTTGCCCTGGGGCCTCAGCCCAAGATTGGTGAAATGGCCTTTCGCGGAATAACTCGCGGGCGTCGGCCATTCTCCCGTCCACTTGACGATGACATCGTGAACGCTGCCCTGGGGCGCAAAATCCAGGAGCCGCCGGCGTATGGTGGGCTCCATCGGGAGGTAATCCGACAGGGACACCAGGGCACCGAGATCGAGCCCGTTGGCGCGCAATTCGCCGCCGCCGGCCCTGTCCCTCGCGGTGATCGTGCTGAGCAGGCTGAAATCCGTGGGGCGCAGGGCGAGGCCATCCCGGGTGGCAAGGCTCAGGCCGCCCGTCGCCAGGTGGAACCCATTTTCCAGGTGCCGCCAGGCCAACCTGCCCCGAAGCGCGATCAGGGCGAGTTCCGGCAGATCCTGCTGAACGCGCACTCTGACGTCGCTCAGGCGCAGATCTGCGGTGACTTCGCGCGGCGCCCCTTGGCTCGCATCGAGCCAGAGTCGCACGCCGCCGCTGCCCCGAGACAGGGCTACGGGATACGGAATCCAGGCATTCCAGGCTTCCAGGTCCACGCGATTTACCGCCGCGTACAGCGTCCCGGACCAGGAGCGAAGATCGGTCGGAGACCGGCTCTCGAAATCGCCGCGGACATCCAGTGGAGAAGCCAGGTCCCCGGGAGGGGTGGCTTGCAGCCCGAAGCGGTGGCGGCTCCCGCGGTTCTCCAGCCGCAATTGTACCGAGTCCAGCAGCAGGGCGCGCGCCTGCCGCTTTTCGTCCACCCACAGGATTCGGGCATCGCGCACCACGACTCTGCGCTGGGCGAGGAGCCACCCCATCGGGCGCAGCTCGCCGGCGGCCTCCCCCTCCGGTACCGCGATCCCCGCCACGTGGACGACTCCGCCCGCGTCGCGGCGCACCTGGAGGCTGGGCCCCACCAGCTCGATGGAGTAAAGGCTAATTTCACCGAGCATCAGGGCGGGCCACGTGAGAACGGTCTTGGTTTGCTCCAGGTGGAGCGCCGGCCGGCCCTCCTGGTCATACACCACCAGGTCCTCGAGCACCAACTGCGGGCGAAAGCCATCCCAGTCCGCGCGGATGGCGCGGACGGCGACCCGGGCGCCGACCGCCTCACTGAACGCCTGGACGATGGATTCCCGGTATTCGTCCGCGTTGGGAAGGACCCAGTAGCGCAGGGCCAGCACGGTCACCGCCGCCAGGAACAGGACCGTCATGCCGGCGAGAAGCGCCGCCTCCGTAATCCAGCGCAGCCCGCGCCAGGCGATGAACAGGGACCGCTTCAGCATGGTGCATGCAACGCGGAGGCGCTTTCATCCCCCGCACGGGAAAACGGCGCCGGATGATTCGCGAAGGATGGGTCAGCGCGCTTGCGGCGCGCTTCATGCCGTGGGGACATTGCCTTTAGAATGCGCAGATTGTAACCCGAAACCGTTCATGACCTCCGCCTCATTGCCCCAGGCCGGTAGCATCGATTCGCAGATCGAGCGGCTCCTGTCGTGGAGCCGCTACGCCGTCCGCGTCGTCGAGGCGCAGCCGCAGTTACGTGAGGAACTGGCGCAGCGAATGCACATGCCGTTCACTGCGGCCGAGATGCGTGCCGAACTGCAGGCGGCGTCGGTAGACGGCGAGGAGGCGCTCAAATCGGCGCTGCGGAAACTGCGCACCCGCGTCATGTTGCGGGTGCTCGCGAGGGACTTGAACGGTCTGGCGGACCTGGGAGAGGTCACGGGCACGGTCACCGCCCTGGCGGAGACCGCCATTCGCCTTGCCGTCGATCGGCTCTCGAGTTGGCTGGCGGCGGACTACGGCACGCCCACCGGGGACGAGACCGGCCGGGCCCAGGAACTTCTGGTCGTGGGCATGGGCAAGCTGGGCGGCCGCGAGCTCAATGTTTCCTCGGACGTGGATCTCATCTTCGTCTATCCCGAGGAGGGCGAAACCCGGGGCGGCGGGAAGAGCCTGAGTAACCATGAGTTCTTTGTGCGGCTCGGGCGCCGCTTGATCGCGGCCCTCAGCGAGCTGACGGCGGACGGTTTCGTCTTCCGCGTCGACATGCGGCTGCGGCCGGACGGCGACAGCGGGCCTCTCGCCATGAGCTTCGCCGCCCTGGAAAGTTATTTTTACACCCAGGGACGGGAATGGGAGCGCTATGCCTGGATAAAGGGGCGGGTGATCGTGGGATCCGCCGAAAAGGAACTGGCCCAGCTGGTCACTCCCTTCGTTTTTCGCAAGTACCTCGACTACAACGCCTTCGAGTCCATGCGGGGTCTGCACCGGCAAGTCCGCGAGGAAGTGCGCCGGCGGGAAATGCAGGGAAACATCAAGCTCGGCCCCGGCGGCATTCGTGAAATCGAGTTCGTTGCCCAGGTGTTCCAGCTGATTAGGGGCGGGCGCGACCCCGCGCTCCGGATCCGCCCGACGCAGGAGGCCCTGACCCGCCTTGGGGACCGGCGCCTGCTGCCACCGGAGGCAGTCGCGGAACTCTCGGACGCCTACGTGTTCCTTCGCAACCTGGAGCATCGGCTCCAGTACCTGGACGATCGCCAGACGCAGACGCTGCCCGAGGACCCGGAAGAGCAGGCCCTAATAGCGGAGTCCATGGGATTCGGTTCGTATCCGGCCCTGATCGAGGAGCTCGATCGGCACCGGGGAACCGTCTCGCGCCACTTCGAGGAGGTGTTTGCCTCGGGACGCAGCGCGACCGATGACGACGGCGTCGCCGCGCTGTGGCGGGGAACCGGTGAGGCGGAGGCGGACGCCGAGACGCTGGCGCGCCTTGGCTACGGCAATCCCGCCGACGTTCTCGAGCGCCTCGGCCGAATTCGCGCCAGCACCCGCTACCAGCAGCTTCCTCCTGCCAGCCGCGACCGTTTCGACGTCTTGGTCCCGGCTTTGGTCCGGGCCAGCGCCCGTTTCCCGAACGCGGACCAGACCCTGGGACGCACCCTGGACCTTCTGGAGACCATCAGCCGCCGCGCCGCCTATTTGGCGCTGCTGCAGGAGTATCCCCAGGCCCTGGAGCGGGTGGCCAAGCTGACCGGAGCCAGCAGCTGGGCCGCCGACTATCTCACCCGCCATCCCATCCTGCTGGATGAGCTGCTGGACGATCGCGAAATCATGAGCCCGCCTGACTGGCCGCGCTTTGATGCGCTGCTGGACGCCCAGCTCGAGGACGCCGAAGGCGACACGGAGGCGCAGATGGACGTCCTGCGCAACGTGCAGCATATGAAGGTGTTCCGGCTCCTGATCCGGGACCTGGAGGGGGTGCTGGAAGTGGAGACCCTGAGCGACCACCTGAGCTATCTGGCCGACCTGATGCTCGGGAAGGTGCTTGACCTGTGCTGGGCCGGCCTGCCGAGGAAACACACGGAGGGCCCGCCGCACTTCGCGATCATCGGCTACGGAAAGCTGGGCGGTAAGGAGCTCGGCTACGCGACGGACCTGGACCTGATCTTTCTGCATGACGATCCCCATCCGGACGCCCAGGAGGTTTACTCGCGGCTCGCCATGCGCATCAACACCTGGCTTTCCAGTTATACCCCGGCCGGCGTGCTTTACGAAACCGACCTGCGTCTGCGGCCGGACGGCGCGAGCGGACTGCTGGTGAGCCCCCTTGCCGCCTTCCAGGCTTATCAGAAACAGCACGCCTGGGCCTGGGAGCACCAGGCACTCACCCGCGCGCGGTTCGTGGCGGGCGACGCGCAAGTGGGCGCCGAGTTCGAGCGGCTGCGCGTAGACCTGCTGCGCGAGCCCCGGGATCTCGGCGAGCTGCGGCGGCAGGTGGTGGAGATGCGCGAGAAGATGCTGGAGGCCCATCCGAACCGCGGCGCGTTGTTCGACATCAAGCACGACCGGGGCGGAATTATCGACGTGGAATTCATCGTCCAGTACCTAGTGCTGGGCTATTCCCACGCTCACCCGGAACTCACAGGCAACATCGGCAATCTTGCCCTGCTGAGGGTCGCCGGGGAACTGGGGCTGATCCCCGGCGAACTGGCGGACCGGGTGCGCAATGCCTACCGGAATTACCGGCGCACCCAGCACCGTCTGCGGCTCAACGGCGAGACTTACGCTCGGGTGGACCCGGAGAGCGTGGCAACCGAAAAGGCGGCCGTGACCGAACTCTGGGAACTGGTGCTCGGCAACACCTAGCCGGCAACGTTGCGCAAGTCCACCGAAGTTCGACCGCGCCGGCGGCCTCTCGCGCTTGTTCAATCCTCTATGCATTGCCATGGTCGTGTCGCGCGTGGGCCGCTCGGGGCCGGCTGGGCGCGGCCCGCGCAGGCTATGCAAAATCGGCTAGAATTGCGGCTTTCCCGGGGAGCAGAAATATCATGTCCATGGCGGACCGCGACGGTGTGATCTGGTACGACGGCAAGCTGGTGCCCTGGCGCGAGGCGACCACCCATGTACTGACACATACCCTGCACTACGGCATGGGCGTGTTCGAGGGAGTGCGGGCGTACAAGACGGCGCTCGGCACGGCCATCTTCCGTTTGCGGGAGCATACCGACCGGCTTTACGGTTCGGCCCACATTTTCATGATGCAAATTCCCTACGACCGGCAAACGCTGATGGAGGCGCAGCGCATGGTGGTGCGCGAGAACAAGCTCGANNGTACGGGTTTCTATCATTACCTGGCCCTGGGGCGCTTACCTGGGCGAGGAAGGCCTGGAACGCGGAATCCGGGTCAAGACATCGTCGTTCACCCGCCACCACGTGAATGTTTCCATGGTGCGGGCCAAGGCCTGCGGCCACTATATCAATTCGATCCTTGCCAATGTCGAGGCAACCACGGACGGCTACGACGAGGCACTGCTGCTCGACACCGAGGGCTACGTGTCCGAGGGAGCCGGGGAAAACCTGTTCATCGTGAAGAAGGGAACGCTCTATACGCCGGACCTCACCACCTGCCTCGAGGGTATCACCCGTGCCACGGTGATCCAACTTGCGGGGGAGCTTGGAGTGCCGGTCATCGAAAAGCGCATCACCCGGGACGAGGTGTACGGCGCCGAGGAAGCTTTCTTCACCGGCACCGCGGCGGAGGTAACGCCCGTCCGGGAACTGGATAACCGCACGATAGGGGCCGGGAGCCGCGGGCCGGTCACGGCGCGCCTGCAGGCGGCTTTCTTCGATTGCGTGAACGGCAGGAATCCTGCCCACGCTGACTGGCTGACCCGAGTCTGAGGAAATTCCATGGAACATGGCAACAAGGCCGAGAATCGCGAACGCCTGATCGAGGTGACAGCCGAAGACCTGCCGCTGCATTGTCCCATGCCCTCGATGATCCTGTGGAACGCGCACCCGCGGGTGTTCCTGCCCATCGAGAAGACCGGCGAGGCTCTCTGCCCCTATTGCGGAACCCTTTACCGCCTCAAGGGGGGGGCGGCCTCCGGCCATCATTGACGGGGGCGAGTGTCCGGCCCCGGGCCCCGGCGGCGTCAGCATTGTCATGGAGCGCATTCTTCTGGTCGCCCCGTCCTGGGTCGGCGACACCGTTCTCGCGCAGCCGCTGCTTCGCCGCCTCCACGAGCGAAATGCCGGCGCAGAGATTGACGCCCTCGCCCCACCCTGGACCGCCCCGGTGCTGGAGCGCATGGACGAGGTATCCCGAGTCATCGTGAGTCCGTTCCGGCACGGGGAACTGGGGGTCGGGAGCCGGTTCCGGTTGGCGCGAGCCCTGCGCGGACGGCGCTACAGCCGCGCCATCGTGCTGCCCAACTCGCTAAAGTCCGCCCTGGTCCCCCTGTTCGCAGGCATTCCCCTGCGCACCGGCTTCGTGGGCGAAATGCGGCGGGGATTGCTCAACGATGCCCGGCGCCTGGACAAGCACCGTTATCCGCTGATGGTGGAGCGCTTCGCGCTGTTGGCCGAAGCGCCCGGAGCAGCGCTCCAGCGTCCGCTGCCCCACCCCCGGTTGAAATGGGACGCGGCCCGGATCCAGGCAGTCCACGCCCGCCTCGGGCTGCACCCGACAGGCCCGGTGGTGGTGCTCTGCCCTGGTGCGGAATACGGACCCGCCAAGCGCTGGCCGTCAGCCTATTTTGCCGACCTGGCCCGGCAACTAAGCCGCCGTGGCAGCGAGGTCTGGGCCGTCGGTTCGGCCAAGGATGCCCCGATCGGCGAGGAAATCCAGCGACTTTCGGGGAATGCCTGCCTCAACCTCTGCGGAGCGACTGGACTCTCGGAAGCGGTCGATCTCATCGCGGGCGCCACCGTGGTGGTGACCAACGATTCCGGGCTCATGCACGTCGCCGCCGCCTTGGACCGGCCAACCCTGGCCATTTATGGATCGTCCAGCCCGGGGTTCACACCGCCGCTTTCCGGCCGGGCGCAGGTCCTTCGACTCGGGCTTGAGTGCAGCCCATGCTTCAAGCGGGAATGTCCCCTGGGGCACTTTAACTGCATGATGCAGCTCAAACCCGAGACGGTCCTTGAGAGTATCCGGTTGCCATGAACTCACCCGCGTTTGCCACGGCCCGGGACGCAGAAGCCGCGTTCTACCAGGCGTTTGAGCGCGCCGACCTGGAAGCCATGATGTCGATATGGGCGAAGCGGGACGACATCTATTGCATCCACCCGTCCGGGCCCCTGCTCACTGGAGTGACCCAGGTCGGAGAGGGCTGGCGGGAGATTTTTCGGGCCGGCCCCAGCCTGCGGTTCTTCCTTGGCGCGCGCCGGGTTTACGAGAGCGAGGGACTGGTGGTAAGCAGCCTGCAGGAGAACATACAGGTCACCGGCGAGGAGCGGCCGCGCCATGTCGTGCAGGCCACCAATGTCTTCCTGCTCACGCCCGCGGGCTGGCGAATGCTGGCGCACCATGCGTCTCCGGCGGCCGCCCTGCCGCACGCTCCCACCGAGCCAACCATCCTCCACTGATAATTGCCTTACTCAGACTACCGCGCCCCGGTTTGGCTTCCCGGGGGAAACCCACAAACCCTTTACGCGCCCTGCCTGAAGCCGCGGGACCCGGTCATTTATCGCCGGCAGCGCTGGGACACCCCGGATGGCGACTTCATTGACCTGGATTGGGTCGACGGTCCCGAAGATTCCCCGCTGGTGGTCCTGTTCCATGGCCTGGAAGGCAGCGCCAGGAGCCATTATGCCTTGGCCATGGCCCGTGAACTCTCCGGTCGCGGCTGGCGCGGAGTGTTTCCCCACTTCCGGGGCTGCAGCGGGGAGCCCAATCGGCATCCCCGGGCCTATCATTCGGGCGACTCGACAGAGATTGACTGGATCCTGCGGCGCTTGCGCCTCCAGACTGGCGCGCCCCTCTTCGCCGCCGGCGTTTCCCTCGGCGGCAATGCACTGCTCAAGTGGCTGGGCGAGCAGCAGGTTGCAGCCGGAAAGGTGGTGCAGGCGGCGGGCGCGGCCTCGGTGCCCTTGGATCTCACCGTTTGCGGCGACTGCCTCGGCCAGGGATTCAACCGGATCTACACCTGGCACTTTCTGCGCTCCCTCAAGCGCAAGAGCCTGCAGAAGCTGGAACAGCATCCGGGGATTTTCGACCGGGATGTGTTGCTCCGTGCCCGCACGCTGCGGCAGTTCGACGACGTGGTGACCGCGCCTTTGCATGGATTCCGGGATACCGACGACTACTGGCGCCAGGCGAGCAGCAAGCCCTGGCTGGCCTATATTGCCGTGCCCACTCTTTTCGTGAGCGCGCGCAACGACCCATTCGTCCCGGAGCGGGTGCTGCCAACGCCACGGGAGATTTCGGAATACGTCGCTCTCGATCATCCGGAGCAGGGTGGGCATGCCGGCTTCGTGGCCGGACCCTTCCCGGGGCATCTCAGATGGCTCCCGTCACGGCTGATCCGATTTTTTGAGGCGTACCGCCATCCGTTGCAATCCGCAGCCCAGGTCCAGTGGACGGTCAGGAACGCCGCAGCATCGCCGTCGCCGGGATAAGCCACAAATTCCATCACGTCATATTTCGTCCCCTTCCGTCGTTTCTTCATTAGTTTCAGATGAGCCCGCTACCAAAGGAAATCTTCAAGGCTTACGACATCCGCGGCATTGTCGGCAAGACGCTGACGCCGGAATTCGTCACCCTGATCGGGCGCGCCGTCGGCTCCGAGGCCGCCGCCAGAAAGCAAACCTCGGTCGTGATCGGACGGGACGGCCGGCTTTCCGGTCCGGAACTCGCGCAAGCCTTGGCGAAGGGCATCCAGGCGGCCGGCCTGGATGTGATCGACATCGGCCAGGTTGCTACCCCCATGGTGTATTTCGCGACCCATCGGATTGGAACCCAGTCCGGAGTCATGGTCACCGGCAGCCACAATCCTCCCGACTACAATGGGTTGAAGATAGTGATTGCCGGAGAAACGCTCTCCGGGGCGGCCATCCAGTCCCTGAGGGAGCGCATCGAGCGCGGCGATCTTGCTTCCGGGAGGGGCTCCTATGCCCGGCGCGACATCGCCGAGGAATACCTGTCGCGCATTGCCGGGGACGTGAAGCTCGCCAGACCCATGAAGATCGCCGTGGACTGCGGCAACGGCGTGCCCGGCGCCTTTGCGCCCGAGCTGTACCGCCGCCTGGGATGCGACGTCCGAGAACTGTACTGCGAAGTGGACGGGACCTTCCCCAACCACCATCCCGATCCGTCAGTGCCCGAGAATCTGCAGGATCTGATCCGGGCACTGAAGGATACGGACGCGGAAATCGGTCTCGCGTTTGACGGCGACGGCGACCGCCTCGGCGTTGTCACGAAGGACGGGGTCATTATCTTCCCCGACCGCCAGCTCATGCTGTTCGCGGCGGACGTGCTCTCGCGAAATCCCGGGGCGACCATCATTTTTGACGTTAAGTGCAGCCGTAACCTTGGGCCCTGGATCGAGCGCCACGGGGGCAAGCCGCTGCTCTGGAAAACCGGCCACTCGTTCATCAAGGCCAAGCTCAAGGAAACCGCCGGCCTGCTGGCGGGTGAAATGAGCGGCCACATTTTCTTTAGGGAGCGCTGGTACGGGTTTGACGATGGCATGTACGCGGGGGCCCGGCTCCTGGAGTACCTGAGCCGCCAAACCGATGTGAGCGGGACCCTNNGAAAACTACGCGCTGATCGAAAAGCTGCAGCGCAGTGCCCGGTTTGACGGGCCGCGGCAGGTGATCACCTTGGACGGGTTACGGGTGGAATATGAGGATGGATTCGGCCTGGCCCGCGCTTCCAACACGACGCCGGTGATCGTCTTGCGATTCGAGGCCGACAACGAAGCCGCCCTCTGGCGCATTCAGGAGGACTTTCGCCGCGTTCTGCTTCAGGCCAAGCCGGACGCCCGGCTGCCGTACTGAGTTAGTGCCAGGCCGGCAAGGAAGTAGGCCCACTCCCCGCAGCCGGGGCGCAGAATCCTTACGGACCCGGTTATCCCGAAAACCGCGGACGAGCCCCTATCGACAGGACGATAGGGGCTCTCCCCAGGCCTGAGCGAATTACCTGCTGGATGGAAATGGCCAGGATGGCAGCGCGCTCACTGGCGCCGCTGCAGGGGCCGCGGCAGCCGCAGCGCCTGCCTTCTTCTTGGCGGGCTTCTTCTTCGCCGGCTTCTTGGCTCCTTTCTTTGCCGGTTTCTTCTTTGCGGGTTTCTTCTTGGCCGCCGCCTTCTTGGCGGGCTTCTTCTTGGCCGCCTTCTTGGCGGGCTTCTTCTTGGCCGCCGCCTTCCTCGCCGGCTTCTTCACCGCCTTCTTGACCTTTTTCACCGCCTTCTTCGCCGGCTTCTTCACCGCCTTCTTGACCTTTTTCACCGCCTTTTTCACCGCCTTCTTCGCTGGTTTCCTAGCTGGCTTCTTGGCGGCCTTCTTGGCCGGTTTCTTTGCTGCGCGTTTCTTTACTGCCATCTCTTACCTCCTTCTCACGAGTTGTACAGGGCACCATATTTCCGCCGATCCATGTTCGCTTGTCGGCGCCTACCACTGGTTGCGCGTGCCAAACTCAATTCGTCGCGCGCAACCTGCAGCAGTTCGTTTCAATGCATGATAGTCTTTCGGCCTCTTTTTACAAGTCCGCCGTAAAGGATGTCCTGATCGATACCGACACCGCCCTCCCAGCAGACAGTGCGGCTGTCGGAATCAATGCTGACCTGCTTGAACACCTGGACGTCTCTCCATACCTCGAAAGGACCGACACCGACCAGATCGCCGAGATAAACCCGGCCTTCCACGCCGTCATCGAAGCGCAACCAGAGCGTGTAGTCATTTTCCGCCCGGCACTCGGTCAACTGGCGCATGCCCTCCTCCTCTCCGTTGTGTGATGTCCGGCTTCAAGCCCGGCCAGATCAATCCCAGGACAGCGCACCTCCCGTCTGGTACTCGATCACGCGGGTCTCAAAGAAGTTTTTTTCCTTTTTGAGGTCGATCATCTCGCTCATCCAAGGAAACGGATTGGTCGCTGCCGGGAACAGGGGATCGAGACCGATCTGCTGGCAGCGGCGGTTGCAGACAAACCTTAGGTACTCCTTGAACATCGACGCGTTCAACCCCAGCACCCCGCGAGGCATGGTGTCCTCCGCGTAACGGTATTCGAGTTCCACCGCCCGGGCGAAAAGCTGGGTGAGCTCCCCCCGGAACTCCGCGGTCCACAGGTTGGGGTTCTCAAGCTTGATCTGGTTGATGAGGTCGATACCGAAGTTGCAGTGCATCGATTCGTCGCGGAGGATGTACTGGTACTGCTCCGCAGCACCCGTCATCTTGTTCTGCCGGCCGAGCGCCAGGATCTGGACGAAACCCGCATAGAAAAACAGTCCTTCCATGAGGCAGGCAAAAACAATGAGGCTCTTTAGCAGCTTCTGGTCGGCTTCCGGTGTGCCGGTGCGGAATGCAGGGTCGGTCAGGGTATCGATGAACGGAATCAGGAACTCGTCCTTCTCGCGGATGCTGGGAATTTCGTGGTAGGCGTTGAATACCTCGCCCTCGTCGAGCCCCAGGGACTCCACGATGTATTGGTAGGCGTGGGTGTGAATGGCCTCCTCGAAGGCCTGGCGCAACAGGTACTGCCGGCATTCGGGTGCCGAAATGTGGCGGTAGGTCCCCAACACGATGTTGTTCGCCGCCAGGGAATCCGCCGTGACGAAGAAACCCAGGTTGCGCTTCACCAACCTGCGTTCGTCTCCGGTCAGCCCGGCCGGGTCCTTCCACAGGGCGATGTCCCGGTTCATGTTGATTTCCTGGGGCATCCAGTGGTTTGCGCAGGAGGCCAGATACTTGTCCCAGGCCCACTTGTACTTGAAGGGCACCAACTGGTTCACGTCGGTGCCGCCGTTGATTACCCGCTTGTCATCCACCCGGATTCTGCGGTGCTGCGACGCCACCCCGTCCACGATATCGGCGGTCCTGGAGGGGCTCCCGGAGCGCCCGGGACCTTCTGGCAGGCGCTCCTCAAAACTCAGCATAGGCGTCGCCCGCCACATTGCTCCGCAGTCATTGGCAAACCTCGCAGGTGGGATCATCGATGGGACAGAGTTCGGGTCGCGGCTCGCCGCAATCTCCTTCCGCCGGCACGGCGTTGAGGCTTCCGGCCCTTACTGTCGATTTCTCGGCATGGGTCGCGCCCATGGTTCGCAGGTAATAAGTGGTCTTGAGCCCGCGCAACCAAGCGAGTTTGTAGATCTCATCCAGCTTCCTGCCGGAAGCGCCGGCGAGGTAAAGGTTGAGCGACTGGGCCTGGTCGATCCATTTTTGGCGGCGGGCCGCCGCCTCCACCAGCCAGCTGGGGTCGACTTCGAAGGCGGTGGCGTAGAGATTACGTATCTCCGGGGGTACGCGGTCGATCCGGGACAGGCTGCCATCGAAGTACTTTAGATCCGCGATCATGACCTCGTCCCAAATTCCCAAGCGCTTCAGGTCGGCAACCAGTTGCTGGTTTGCAATGGTGAATTCGCCGGAGAGGTTCGATTTCACGTACAGATTCTGGTACGTGGGCTCGATGGAGGCCGAAACGCCGACAATGTTTGCAATCGTGGCGGTGGGGGCGATCGCCAGGCAATTCGAATTGCGCATGCCATGGACCCGGATCCGGCTGCGCAGCGCCGCCCAGTCCAGGGCGGACGAAGCATCGACCTCCACAGATCCCCCGCGCTCCTCCCGCAGCAGCTCCAGCGTGTCCTGGGGCAGGATGCCCCGGTCCCACAGGCTGCCCTGGAAGCTCGAATAGCGGCCCCGCTCCTCCGCCAGCTCAGTGGACGCCCAGTAGGCATGGTAGGCGACGGCCTCCATGGAGCGGTCGGCAAACTCCACCGCTTCTCGGGAGGCGTAGGGAACACGCAGCGCGTGGAGGCAATCCTGGAAGCCCATGATCCCCAGTCCCACCGGCCGATGTCTGAGGTTGGAATTCCTGGCCTTGGACACTGCATAAAAGTTGATGTCTATGACATTGTCCAGCATGCGCATCGCAGTGCGAACGGTGGCCCGAAGCTTTTCGGCATCCAGCCCCCCGTCCTTGAGGTGGGCGGCAAGGTTGACGGAACCGAGATTGCACACGGCGATCTCGCTGTCCGAGGTGTTCAGGGNNGATCTCCGTGCACAGGTTGGAGCTGTGCACCGTCCCGGCGTGGCCCTGGGGGGAGCGGATGTTGCAGGGATCCTTGAAGGTAATCCACGGATGACCGGTCTCGAACAGCATCGAGAGCATCTTGCGCCATAGCCCCAGCGCGGAAATCCTGCGGTGGAGCTTGATTTCGCCGCGCGCGGCTTTCTCCTCGCAGCGGACATAAGCCTCCTCGAAGGCGCGGCCGCATTTCTCGTGCAGTTCCGGCACGTCGGAGGGGCTGAACAGAGTCCACTCCCGGTCTGCCAGGACCCGCTTCATGAACAGGTCGGGAATCCAGTTGGCCGTGTTCATGTCATGGGTCCGGCGCCGGTCGTCGCCCGTGTTCTTACGGAGTTCCAGGAACTCCTCGATGTCCAGATGCCAGGTCTCCAAGTAGGAGCAGACCGCGCCCTTCCGCTTGCCACCCTGATTTACCGCCACTGCGGTATCGTTTACCACCTTGAGGAATGGCACCACCCCCTGGGACTTCCCGTTGGTGCCCTTGATGTGGGCCCCGAGAGCCCGCACCGGTGTCCAGTCATTGCCCAGCCCGCCGGCGAACTTTGCCAGCAGGGCGTTTTCCTTGATCGCGTCGTAGATGCTCTCCAAATCATCCGCGACCGTGGTCAGGTAGCAGCTCGAGAGCTGTGACCTGCGGGTCCCGGAGTTGAACAGGGTCGGCGTGGAGCTCATGAAATCGAAGCTGGACAGCAGCCGGTAAAATTCGATCGCCCGGGATTCCCGGTCCACTTCGTTGAGTGCCAGCCCCATGGCAACCCTCATGAAAAACGCCTGGGGCAATTCGATACGATGGCCGTGAAGGTGCAGGAAATAGCGATCGTAGAGCGTCTGCAGGCCGAGGTAG
>DKBC01000236.1 GCA_002451065.1 Betaproteobacteria bacterium UBA6910 | reverse complement strand
CGGTGCGGTACTTGAGACCCTTCATGTCTGCCGCGGACTTGATGGGCTTCTTAAACCAGCCCAGGGGCTGGGTCGGCATGGGCAGCGCGAAGAAGCCGACGACATTCAGACCCAGTTTCGGCAGGAGCTCGTTGTAGAGCTCCAGGCCGCCGCCCCGGTAAATCCAGGCCAGGGTCTGCTGCGCATCGCAGCCGTTGATCGGTCCCGAGCCGAACAGGGATGCGACCTTGGACTTGCCGTACCAGTAAACCGGCACCGAGTGCCCGGCGTCGATCACGCCCTTGTTCACGGCGTCCATGACCTCGAAGGGCTTCACCACCGAGCCGGCCACCAGGTAATCGATCTTGAGACGGCCCCCGGCCATTTCATTGACTCGGGCGACGTACTCCTCGGCCATCTCATTGAAGATGTCCTTGGCGCCCCAGGAGCCCTGCATCTTGATGACGATGGGCGACTGGGCCACGGAAATCATTGGGAAGCCGGTGATGGCCGCACCCGTCGCGGCGGCAGCCCCCGTCAGGAATTTGCGGCGCGACGCCGCGGGCTTGTTGTCTATTTGGACGTCTTGGGTCTGCTTCTCTTTCATGTTGCCCTCCAGGTGGTTATGGGAGAAGAGACCCTGCGCCGGCGCGGTCCGGGAAGCCCCTTCTATCTGCGTATACCTTATTGACGGAGTCGGAATGCTAGCTCAGGCACCCGGGGAGCGCAACGGTGCGCCGCACAATATCCCTGTCATGGCGGCTTTTCGCTGCGACCGGGACGCCGGGCGCCGAGCCCAATGGCGGAAAGCGGCGCCCGTAACCGCTTTGACGCGGATCCAGGCCCACGTAAGCCCGAGAACGGAACCGATACCGCGCTTCTTCCAGGCGGCGCCCCAACGCGTGTCAGGCGGATGCGGCCCGCCGCCGCAGCAGCGCTTTCTCCGCCTCCACCACCACGAACACCAACAGCCCCAAGGCGATGATCCGCCACCAGGCGGCCAGGTCCAGGGCAGCCGTGCCGAACAGTCCCTGCATGGGCGGCCAGTAGTTGAACAAGGCCTGCATTACCACCAGCACGGCAACCGCCAGCAGCGCGTAGCGATTCCCCAGCAGTCCCTCCCGGGACAGCGCGCTGGCGAGAGTGTAGCGGCTGTTGAACAGGTAGAAGATCTCGCCCACTACGAGCACGTTCACCGCCACCGTGCGCGCCTCTTCCAGGCTCGCCCCGCGCTCCGCCTCCCACAGGTGCAGGCCCACGACGCCGATCACCAGCAACAGGGAAACGAAGGCGATGCGCCAGATCAGAAAACCGGAAAGCAGCGGCTCCCGGGGATCCCGGGGACGACGCTGCATCGCCCCCCGCTCCGCCGGCTCGAACGCCAATGCCAGGGCGAGCGTCACCGCGGTGACCATGTTCACCCACAGGATCTGGATCGGAGTGATGGGCAAGGCAAGACCGAGGACAATGGCGCAGATGATGACCCCGGCCTCGCCGCCATTGGTGGGCAGGATGAAAAGGATGGCCTTCTTCAGATTGTCGTAGACGGTGCGGCCTTCCTCCACCGCATGGGTAATGGACGCGAAATTGTCGTCCGCCAGCACCATCTCCGCCGCCTCCTTGGCAGCCTCCGTCCCCTTCATTCCCATGGCCACGCCCACGTCGGCGCGCTTGAGAGCGGGAGCATCGTTTACGCCGTCCCCGGTCATGGCCACCACTTCGCCCCGGGCCTGCAGCGCCGTCACCAGCCGCAGCTTGTGCTCGGGGCTGGCCCGGGCGAAGACATCCGTCTCCCGCGCCCGGGACTCCAGGACTTCGTCGTCCATGGACTCCAGCTGGACTCCGGACAGCGGTTCTTCCCCCACACCGATCCCGAGCTGCGCGCCTACCGCCCGGGCCGTCACGATATGGTCGCCGGTGATCATCTTGACGCGGATGCCCGCGCTCCGGCAGCGGGCCACTGCGGCGATGGCCTCGGGACGCGGCGGATCGATGATGCCGACCAGCCCCAGCAGGGTGAGCCCGCCTTCCACGTCCTGAAACGCCAATTCCCGTTGCCCCGGCTCCCCGGCCCGAAACGCGAGCCCGAGTACGCGCATCCCGGACTCCGCCGCCTCGTGAATGCGCTGCTGCCAGTAGTCCTTGCCCAGAGGCCGGTCCGCTCCGAGAACAAGTTCCCGGTCGCACATTTCGAGCACCTGCTCCGGAGCACCCTTAACGTAAATGAGAGCGTGGCCGGCATGGTCATGGTGCAGGGTTGCCATGAAACGCCGCTCGGACTCGAACGGAATGGTGTCGAGGCGGGGAAGCCTCTCGCTTTCCGTCAGGGCCTCGAGCCCGGCCTTGGCCCCCAGGGTCAACAAAGCCCCCTCGGTGGGATCGCCCTCGATGACCCAGGCACCGTCTTCCGTCTGCCGAAGGCTCCCGTCGTTGCAGCCCATGCCCGCCCTCAGCACCTCCGTCAGGTCCGCATCGTCCTCCGCGCGCACCTCGGCACCGTGGGCAACGAACCCTCCCCGCGGGGCGTATCCGGCCCCGCTGACCTCGAACACCCGCTCGGCGGTGACAACCCGCTGCACCGTCATCTCGTTTCGGGTCAGGGTTCCGGTCTTGTCGGAGCAGATCACGGTCACCGATCCCAGCGTTTCCACCGCCGGCAGGCGGCGGATGATGGCATTGCGACGGGCCATGCGCTGCACGCCGATGGCAAGCGTGATGGTCATGATCGCCGGCAGTCCCTCGGGAATCGCCGCCACGGCGAGGCCAACGGCCGCCAGGAACATCTCCGCGGCGCCAAAATCGTGCGCCAGTATGCCGAAGGCGAAGGTGATGGCGGCGAGCGCCAAAATCGCGGCTGACAGCCAGCGCCCGAAGCCGGAGAGCTGCCGCAGCAAGGGCGTCGTCAGTTCCTGCACTTCCGCGAGCATGCCGCTGATGCGCCCGATCTCGGTGGCGTCCCCCGTTGCCACCACCACACCCGCACCCTGCCCATAGGTCACCAGGGTGCCGGAATAGGCCATGCAGAGGCGGTCGCCCATGGCGGCCTCGGCGTCCACGGGCTCCACCGACTTCTCCACCGGCTCCGACTCTCCGGTAAGCGCCGCCTCGTCCACCCTAAGGTTCCGGCATTGCAGGAGCCGAAGGTCGGCGGGAACCTTGTCCCCGGACGCCAGGAGTACGACGTCCCCCGGCACCAGTTCCTCCGCCGGAACGTCCCGGCGGCGGCCGTCGCGAAGCACGGTGGCGTGCAGGGACAGCATGCTGCGGATCGCCTCCAGGGCCTTTTCCGCCTTGCCTTCCTGGATAAAGCCGATGAGCGCGTTGACGATCACCACGCCGAATATCACGCTGCTGTCCACCCCGTGCCCGAGCCAGGCGGTGACCGCGCCCGCCGCGATCAGGATGTAGATCAGCACGTTGTGGAACTGGAGCAGGAAGCGCTCCAGCGGGCCTCGCCGCTTGGGCGGCTTGAGCCGGTTGGGCCCGTGAACCTCGAGCCGGTGCCGGCTCTCGCCGTGGGTCAGGCCCCGGGGATTGCTCTCCAGGGCCGCAAGGGCGTCTTCCGCGGGTAGCGAATGCCAAGGCCCGCGCAGGAAGGGATTCGCTGCTTGATTCATGGATCCACCGGAAACTGAATCGCCCGCCCGGCACCGCAGTGTTTGCCCGACGTCCTTACAAATAATAGAACACCAGGTAAGAAACCAGCAGCACGGCGACCCAGAGCACCATGCTGCCCGTCGGCCAGGTGCGAGCGAGCCAGCCATGAGGACCGTGGTGGCGGTAGAGCGTGGTCCAGGCGTGGCCCGCCAGCGCCCGCAGTTGCCGCAGGAAGCCGTCCCAGCCTTTGAAAACTCCGTTGACCGCAAGGCTGCCTGCGCAACGCCCGAGCCGCCGGTAGAACCAGTCGAAATCCAGGGTGATGGTGAGCGTGCGCTGCAAGTACCGGTCCAACATCACGAAGAAGGCGAGCCCCGAGAACAGCAGGAGCTGCAGCTGGGAAATCACGTGGTCCCCCGTGTACGGCACAAAATCCACCGCATGGGGCAGCAGGGCATAGAGGGGCGCCGGAAACACGCCGATGCCGATGCACAGCACCGAAAACAGCACCATGGCCAGCCGCATGTTGAGGGGCGGGTCCTTGGGCCGCATTCCCGAATCCTTCTGGAAGAACACGAACCACGGGAACTTGATTCCGGCGTGCAGGAAGACCCCGGCCGATGCCGCCGCAAGCAGCAGCCACACCATCATCAGGTGCTCATCGGCCGCGGCCTGGGACACCATGGACTTGCTGACGAAGCCGGAGGTGAGGGGGAACGCCGAGATGGAAAGCGCGCCGATGATGCCGCACACGGTGGTCAGCGGCATGCTCTGGAACAATCCGCCCAGGTCGGTGCACTTGCGCTT
>DKBC01000323.1 GCA_002451065.1 Betaproteobacteria bacterium UBA6910 | reverse complement strand
CATCAGCACCGAACCCACCATGCCGCGCCAGCCGATCATTCCTACTCTCAACATTCCAATCCCTTCCTAACCGAGAACGTCACCATAAGGCGCCGAGGCCCCTAGCTTAACGCCAATTCGGCCCCGCAACCCAGCCCCCGCCCCGCTTTTCCGGCCGACGGCCGCATCACAGCGCCGCCACCACCGCGTCCCCCATTTCCCGGGTGCTCACCTGGCGCGAGCCCGGTTCATGAATGTCCACCGTGCGCAGACCCTGGGCCAGCACCTTGCGCACCGCCCCCTCCACGCGGGCGGCCGTTTTTTCCTGGGCGAACGAGTAGCGCAGCATCATCGCCGCCGACAGGATGGTCGCCAGAGGATTGGCGACGCCCTTGCCCGCAATGTCGGGCGCCGACCCGTGAATCGGCTCGTAAAGCCCCTTGCTGCCGGCGTCCAGCGACGCGGAAGGCAGCATCCCGATGGAGCCGGTAAGCATGGAAGCCTCGTCGGACAGGATGTCGCCGAACATGTTGCCGGTCACCACGACGTCGAACTGGCGCGGCGCGCGCACCAGCTGCATGGCGGCATTGTCCACGTACATGTGCGAGAGCTCCACCCTCGGGTATTCCCGGCCCACGGCGGTCACCACCTCGCGCCACAGCTGGCTCGTCTCCAGCACGTTGGCCTTGTCCACGGAACAAAGCTTCCCGCCGCGTTTGGCAGCCGCCTTGAACGCGACGTGGGCAATGCGGCGGATTTCGCTCTCCGAGTAGAGCATGGTGTCAAAGCCTTCACGCTCCCCCTTCGCGTTATTGCGGATGCCCTTGGGCTGGCCGAAATAGATGTCCCCGGTGAGTTCCCGCACGATGAGGATGTCCAGCCCCGAAACCACCTCGGGTTTAAGCGCGGAAGCGGCGGCAAGCTCCGGGTAGACCAGGGCCGGGCGCAGGTTTGCGAACACGCCGAGCCCCTTGCGGATACGCAGCAGGCCCTGCTCGGGGCGCTGGGGTCGTGGCAGGAGATCGTATTGCAGACCGCCGACTGCACCCAGCAGCACGGCGTCCGCGGATGCGGCGAGCCGGAGCGTGGCCTCCGGAAGCGGGTCGCCGCAGGCATCGTAACCCGCGCCACCGATGGGCGCCTGCTCCAGCGCGAGGGGCAGTCCTTCCCGGCGCAGGGCCTCGAGCACCTTCACCGCCTCGGCCACGATTTCCGGGCCAATGCCGTCCCCCGGCAATACCGCGATTTTCATGAGATATTCCGGCGCGCTTCAAGCATCTGCTCAGGTAAACACCCAGGGCTCGGCCTGCCGCCGCCGCTCCTCGTAGGCGCGAACCCTGTCAGCGTGCTGGAGCGTAAGCCCGATTTCGTCGAGCCCGTTCACCAGGCAATGCTTGCGGAACGGATCTATCTCGAACCGGAATTCCTGGCGCGAGGGCGTGGTTACCGTCTGGTTCTCCAGGTCTATGGCCAACCGGTATCCCGCAGTCTCCGCCACCTCCCGGAACAGCTGATCCACCACCCCGGGGTCGAGAACAATGGGAAGCAGGCCGTTCTTATAGCAGTTGTTAAAAAAAATATCGGCGAAGCTGGGCGCGATTACCGCCTGGATGCCGAAGTCCAGCAGCGCCCAGGGCGCGTGCTCCCGGGACGATCCGCAGCCGAAGTTTTCTCGCGCCAACAGCACGGTGGCGCCCCGGTACCGCGACTGGTTAAGCACGAAATCCGGATTCAGGCGCCGCTTGCTGTTGTCGCCGCCCGGCGCCCCCGGGTCCAGGTAGCGCCAGTCATCGAACAAATTCGGCCCGAAGCCGCTGCGCTTGATGGATTTGAGATACTGCTTGGGAATGATGGCGTCGGNNACGTTGGCGCGATCCAGCGGCGCCACCAGTCCCTCGCGTCGGACAAATTTTTCCACGGAATCCTACTTGGTGGATTTCTGGATGGCCTCGCCACCCTTTTCGATGTCCTTGCCGATGCCTTCCACCGTGTTGCAGCCTGTGAGCCCCACCAGAGCCACCAGGAGCAGCACCCCACTGAACATCTGCCTGATCATGAACGTCTCCTCTTACTCGAACTGCCGCACGTCAACGAAATGCCCGGCAATGGCTGCGGCGGCGGCCATTTCGGGACTTACCAGATGGGTTCTGCCTCCTGCCCCTTGCCGCCCTTCAAAGTTGCGGTTGGAGGTGGAGGCGCAGCGTTCGCCGGGCTCCAGGCGGTCGTCGTTCATGGCGAGGCACATGGAACAGCCCGGCTCCCGCCACTGAAAACCCGCGTCGCAGAATATGCGGTCGAGCCCCTCGCGTTCGGCCTGCGCTTTCACCAGGCCTGACCCGGGCACCACCATGGCCAGCTTGATGTTGGGCGCGACGCGCTTACCTTTCACCACGGCGGCCGCCGCCCGCAGGTCCTCGAGCCGGGAATTGGTGCAGGAACCGATGAAAATCTTGTCCAGAGTGATGTCCGTGATCGGGGTGTTGGGCTCGAGGCCCATATATTGCAAGGCGCGCTCGGTCCCGGCCCGCTTCACCGGGTCGCTGATCTGGGCCGGATCCGGCACCCGGCCCTCCACCGTGGTCACCATTTCCGGAGACGTGCCCCAGGTCACCTGGGGCTGCATCACCGCCGCGTCGAGAGTCATCGTCTTGTCGAAGCGCGCGCCCTCGTCACTCGTCAAAGTGCGCCAGTAGGCCTCGGCCCGGTCCCAGGTCGCGCCCTTGGGGGCGAAGGGAAGCCCGCGCAGATATTCGATGGTGGTATCGTCCACGGCCACCATGCCGGCCCGGGCGCCGGCTTCGATGGACATGTTGCAGAGGGTCATGCGCCCTTCCATGGAGAGCCCGCGGATAGCGCTGCCGCCGTACTCTATGGTGTACCCGGTGCCGCCGGCAGTCCCGATCCTGCCGATAATGGCGAGGGCGATGTCCTTGGCGGTGACGCCACGACCGGGAACCCCTTCCACCCGCACCAGCATGGCCCTGGTCTTCTTCATGTTCAGGCACTGGGTGGCGAGCACGTGCTCCACCTCGGAGGTGCCGATGCCGAACGCGAGGCATGCGAAGGCGCCGTGGGTGCTGGTGTGGGAGTCCCCGCACACCACCGTCATCCCGGGAAGAGTGGCGCCTTGCTCGGGGCCGATCACGTGCACAATCCCCTGGCGCCGATCCCGGAAGGGAAAATAGGCCTTGGCTCCGAACTCGCGAATGTTCGCGTCCAGGGTTTCCACCTGGGTGCGGGAGACGGGATCCTGGATACCCTTTTCCCAGTCGTGAGTGGGAGTGTTGTGGTCGGCGGTCGCGACCACGGATTCCACGCGCCAGGGTTTGCGTCCCGCCAGCTTGAGACCCTCATAAGCCTGGGGACTGGTCACCTCATGCACCAGGTGGCGGTCGATGTAAAGCAGCGCCGTGCCATCCCGATCCTGCAGGACCACGTGGCTGTCCCAGAGCTTGTCGTAGAGCGATCGCGCTGCCATGTAATAGGACAGAATTTAAGCGAAAAATTATACACAATCGACCCCGGCCTCACATGGCCGGCGCCGGCTCCGGGCGCAGCCTGGTGGCGATCAGCGCCAACCCCGCGAGCGCGGCCATGGCGCTCGCGGTCAGGGTGAGGCTCGGACCCAGGGCCTCCCACGCCCAGCCGCTGAATATCCCGCCCGCGCTGCCCCCGGCCCCGAAACTCAGCCCCGAATATAGCGCCTGCCCCTTCGCCTGATGCCGCCCTGGGAAGAAACGATGCACCGCCGACACCGCCGACGCATGGTAGGCGCCGAAAGTTGCCGCGTGCATGACCTGGGCCAGGACCAGCAGCGCGGTGACCTCCACCGCCCAGCCTATGAT
>DKBC01000232.1 GCA_002451065.1 Betaproteobacteria bacterium UBA6910 | reverse complement strand
TGGGTCGATCCGTCCTGGTGCAGCTTCATCCCCGGCCAGGGACTTCGCTCGCGCTTCTTTCGATGGGCCCCCTTCGCCTTTTTCCTTTGCGACCATCCCCGCCTCCTGCAACGTCGTCTTCACCCACGTGCAGCTCCGCAACCCCGCATCAGCCCGATACCACGCGCAGAAGCGCATCACATTCCATCCGTTGTGCCGGGCTCGGTAGCGCTCCACCACAGCTTGCACCTCTCCGCCCCCGGCGCCTTGCGCGACGAGGGCTGCGTGAGCCGTTTGTCCCGTAACCCGTCGAACCCCCCGTCTTCGTACCGATCGACGTACCGACGAAAGGTCCGCTCACTGCCCCCCAAAGTCTTCCTGCCTCCTCTTGTGTGACTTTCCTGAATTGCACCCCCCGTACGCCTCCTCGAATCTCATCCGCCGAGTCTCCTGTAGCCACTCTGTCCGTCGCAGCCGGCACCTCCTGCGTGCCTTCATGAACCGGGCAGATTGTGTGCTACAACCCCGGACAGCCTGCGTGCTCCCTACAAGGGGAGAAGAGCCGCTTGACAGACCTCCCGCCGCACGCGTAGGTTCGTCGAACCTAAGCGTGGGGAGGCCCGCATGGCAGGGAACCTCTAAGAACAACCAGTGGCCGCGTCACCGGCGAAAACCGAGGGACGCGGCCACTCTTGCGTCCGGGCTGCCTCACCCGTCGGGTGCGGTGCGGAGGACGTTTACAGAGGTTGAGAGACGCGGGACACGTTCACCAGCGAGGAGGGATGACACGATGTTTACCAGAAAGACACTCAGTGCGGCAGTTCAGGCAATGGTGATCGTCTTTGTGGCCGGCTGGCTCCTGTCATTCCCGACGGACGTGAGGGGTCAGGAAGCCGAGAAACCTGCGAAGGCGACCGAGGTGGCGCCGCGCAACCTGCCGAAGGACGTCTACCCCGACTCGGGATTCCGTCTCCCCCTGCCCAAGCGGGAGGATTTCGACGAAGAGGGGCAGAAGATCTTCGACAAGCGAGCGGGCACGGGTGCCCGCTCGCTACGCGGACTGCACGGACCCGGCGGCATACGCTTGTACAGCCCCAAACTCGCCGACTACTCAAGCTCGGTGAGCCAATACCTCCGGTTTGATTCCGGGTTCAGCGGGCGCATCAGGGAATTGGCCATACTGGTCACGGCGCGCGAAATGGACAGCCAGTTTGAGTGGGCAGCCCATGAAAAGGAAGCGGTGAAAGAAGGGCTCGCACAGGAAACGATCGATATCATTAAGTTCCGGAAAGGAATCGATGGACTTCCTGAGACGGAAGCAACCATCATACAGTTGGGTCGCCAGATGTTCGGAAAAGGCGATGTGGATTCGAAGACGTTCGCCAGTGCCCTGGATATTTTTGGACCGCGACAACTGGTAGACCTTGTGTCGTTGATGGTCAACTATCAGGGCACCGCCGCTCTTCTCAAGGTATTCGACATGCAGCTGGACGCTGGTCAGAAGCCGCCCCTCCCCATGCCCTAGGCAGGCGACGGGGTGATGAGCGGCGAGCGTCCGTGAGGCGAAAGACCACAGCCATTTTCTAGGGCGCGGCCGGGAGATCGGGCGAGGCGATCTACCAGGCTGCGCCCCTGGCTTTGTGTCCCCGGGACACCAGGAAGTTGTAGGCGCTTAAGCCGGCCTTGGCGCCCGCCCCCTCGGCCACGACGATCTGCTTCTCGGGCTCGTCGGTGACGTCGCCGGCCGCGAAGAACCCCGGCACCGCCGTGGACTGGTCGCGGCCGACCGGGACCTCCCCCTCGGCGTTGAGCTCCACCAGCCCCGCCACGGGCTTGCTGTTGGGCACCAGGCCGATCTCCAGGAACGCCCCGTCCACCGCCAAATCCAGCGGCGCTCCCCCTTCCACGGGCGCCAGCCGCACGCCGGTCACCCGATCGTCGCCGATGAACTCCAGCACCTGCGTCGAGGGGTGGAGGCGGACCTTCGGGTTCTGTCCGACTTCTGCGAAGAGGATGGCGTCGGCCTGAAAGTCGGGAGCGATGTTGATGATGTGGATCTCGCTCGCGTAGGGGAGGAGGTCCCGCGCCGCCGTGAAGGCCGAGTTCCCGCCCCCCACCACGGCGACGCGCCGGCCCTGGTACAGAGGCGCGTCGCAGGTGGCGCAGAAGGCGATGCCCCGGCCCAGGAACCGGTCCTCCCCGGGCACGTTCAGCTTCCGGTACTCCTTGCCGGCGCAGTACACCACCGTGCGCGCCCGGTAGGTTTCCCCTTCGGGGGTCCGGACGACGAAGTCCGCCCCGTCCCGCTCCACGGCTTCAACCCGCGTGCGCAGTTTCTCGGCCAGGGCATAGTTCTCCACGTGGGCCCGGAACAGGGCCGCCAGGTCCTGCCCCCCCACGGCGGTGGCACCCAGCCAGTTCTCGATGCTCGCCGTGTCGTTCACCTGCCCGCCCAGCCGGTCGCCGATCAGGGCCACGTCCAGGGCTTTCCTCGTGGCGTAGATGGCCGCCGAGAGGGCCGCCGGCCCCGCGCCGACCACGATCACGTCGTAGGTGTGGCCCGGCTCGGCCCGCCGCGCCTTTCGGGCGCCGGACGCCTCCCGGAGCTCGACTTCGAGCGCCTCGTAGGCGGCGGGGGCCGCGATCTTCAGGATCTCCAGGACCGCTTCCCCCGGGGGAAGCGCGCCCTCGAAAGCACGCCGGCCGTTGACCACGGTCAGGGGTACGCCGCCGAGGCCGTAGCGGCGGGCGAGTTCGGGAAACTCGGCGGCGTCCACCATGTCGGCGCGGATGCTCTCGTTCGCCACGGCGAGCTGGTGGGCGATGTGGACCATCTGGGGGCAGTAGGGGCAGGTGAGCGTCACCAGGATCTCAAGGTGCGTGGACGTCGCGATCCCTCCGGCCCACCGCTCCAACTCTGGCTCCAATCCGGAAAGACCGCTGCTCGCCATCAGGATCGCCTCCAGGAAGGAGGCGAACTCGTACCCGGCCGTCAGACCGTAGAAGCGGATCCCATGGTCCTTCGCCCCGAGGACGGCCGTCGCGGGGGCCTTGTCGATGCCCAGGTCGCGGGCCAGGTCCGCATCCTTGTCCAAATCGCGGACTTCCAGCGCCAAACGGTCGGAGAGTTGTGCCAGCGCCTCCAGAAAGCGTTTCTGCTGCCGCGCCGCCTCGGACCCGGAATCGAAGTGGACGATTCGGACTGGGTTGGGCAGCCGGGCCCGGAGGAGTTCGGCGATCTGGATTTCAGCCTCTCGCGGATCGATTTCCGCCACGGTCCCATCGCTCCTTCCGGGTCGTCCCGGGTCTGGCCGGACTCGACGCACAGCACTTCGGCCAAGTCCGGCCTGAATTGTCGCCGGAGAGCTTACCAAACGACCCAAGAAGACGTAAGATGCCTGACTGCAACGATCCCGCCCAACGGGAGAACCTTCTGGCAAAACCATTCACCGGAAGGAGGAAGCCTGATGTCTCAAGTCGAGCCCTCGAGCATCCCTGCCGGCTTGACCAAGATCCGCAGGAAGAGATGGTTCCTGTGGCTCGTCTTCCTGACCTACATACCGGCCATCTGGCTTACCCTCACGTGGACGCAGTCTAGTCTCTTCACCGGAGCGGTCTTCGGCCTCTGGTTGGTCCTGGCCGCCATTTCTGGCACTCTCGTGGCGTTCACCCGGTGCCCCAGGTGCGGCAACTACTACCACGCCAAGGGGCTCCTCCCGGTGTGGGTTCGGAAGTGCCTGCACTGCGGCCTGAGCATCCGGGCCGACAAGGGGGCTTTCGGGGTCGGGATCTGATCTCGGCCCGCGGAGGCCCGCTCCCCGGGGCGCTCTTCC
>DKBC01000351.1 GCA_002451065.1 Betaproteobacteria bacterium UBA6910 | reverse complement strand
GGAACGTGAAGACCATGCCTGCTTCAGCGACGGCGAGCCCTGCGGTAGTCAGACTGCTTAGCGCGGACCTCACCACGCCGGCGTTCGTCTACGACGAGGCGCAACTGCTGTCCGACGCGAAGCTGGTAAGGTCTGCCCTGATGGGTCCCGGGGACACGCGCCTGCTGGCTGCGATGAAGGCCTTTGCGATTCCCGATGCTCTGCGGCTGCTCGCCCGCAGCCTCGATGGGCTCCACGCCAGTTCATTGTTCGAAGCGCGACTGGCGCGGGAGGTCCTTGGGGAGGACGGCCTGATACACGTCACCAGCCCCGGTTTGCGCGGCGACGAAGCGTCCGAGCTTTTCGGGTACGCCGATTTCGCTTCGTTCAACTCCCTGGGCCAGTGGGAAAGGCTGCGGCCTCATTTGCCCGACGGCTGCAGCCCAGGCCTGCGCGTGAACCCGCAGCTTTCGTTTGTTGACGATCAGCGCTACGATCCTTGCCGCCCTCAGTCGAAGCTGGGTGTGCCGCTTGGTCGGCTCCGGGAGATACTTAGCACGGACCCTGCGCGGCTGACGGGTTTGGACGGCCTGCTGGTACACTCCAATTGCGACGCTACGGACCTTTCACACTTGCTTGCCACGGTGAAAGCCCTGGACGAGCAGCTTTCCCCGCTTCTCGAGCAGATCGCCTGGCTTAATCTCGGAGGCGGCTACTTGTTCGCAGAGGCGCAGGATCTAACCCCCCTGAGGGAAGCCATTGAATTGGTCCGCACGCGCTACAAGTGCACGCTAATGTTTGAGCCCGGTTCGGCCTTGTTCCGCAGCGCCGGATATCTGGTAGCTTCCGTGGTGGACATGTTCGTGAGCGATGAAGAAACGGTCGCGGTGCTGGATACCACCGTGAACCACCTGCCGGAGGTCTTCGAGTACCAGTATGCCCATAAGGTTGCTGGGGAATGTGAAGAGGGCCGGAATCAGTATATTCTTGCGGGCGCCAGCTGCCTCGCCGGAGACGTTTTCGGCGTCTATTCATTTGACGAAGCCCTCGAAATCGGGGCACGGGTGATCTTTGTCGATGCCGGCGCTTATAGTCTCGTGAAAGCCAACATGTTTAACGGCATCAATCTTCCCACAGTCTACGCGCTCACGGCCTCCGGTCAGCTGAAACAGAAACGGCAATACACCTATCAAGATTTTTTGGCCCGATGCGGCGAACAATCGAAATGATCGTATACGAGGAAGAATTCGAGGTTCCGGCGATCCCGGGCCATCGCAAGCTCTTGCCATACCTTGCGGGTAAGGTGGCTGCCCGACTGGGAGGATCGCTGCTTCCGGTCAGGTTTGTCGTTACGGGGACCTCAGAAGACGCGTATCGCTGCGAAATCGGTGTTGTCGAAGGGCTTATTGAGGAGGAGATCCGCCACACCTGCTCCATTTTCGACTATCGCCAGCGGCGCGTCGAGAATACGCACCGCTTCACCTCGGTCCTGATCGTGCCCACGGGTATCGGCGCCGAGATTGGTGGCCACGCGGGCGACGCGGGGCCTGTCGCCCGCCTGTTGGCGGCGCTCTCGGACACCGTCATCACTCACCCCAACGTGGTCAATGCATCAGACATCATCGACCTACCGCACAACGCGCTTTACGTGGAAGGCAGTATCATTTCCCGCCTCATGATGGGAACCATTGGCCTGCAGCCGGTGCGCAATAACCGGGTGCTGGTGGTGATCGACGAGCACGAGGATCACCGCCTAGTCGACATTGCGGTGAATTCCGTAAGCGCAGCAAGGGCGTCGTATGGTCTGAACGTCTCAGGGCTGGTGCGCCTCTATCCCCCGGTCCGTCTGCGCTCCCTATATTCCGCGTCCGGGCGTGCGGTCGGCCGCGTGGAGCGCTGGGAGGGCCTGCTACAAGTGCTGGATGCCCGAAAGGGCAACTACGACGCGCTTGCGGTCTCCAGCCGCGTCCTCATGCCATCGAGTTATTACACGGAATATTACGAAAAGCGCGGCGAGATGATTAATCCGTGGGGCGGCGTGGAAGCCATGTTCACGCACGCGATTTCGAGCCTCTATGACATTCCCGCGGCTCATTCGCCGATGGAGGAATCCATGGAGGTGGCAAATCTCGACCTCGGCGCGGTGGATGCGCGCATGGCCGCGGAAGCGATTTCCTCCGGCTACTTCATGTGCGTCCTCAGGGGACTGCAGCGCAGCCCCCGAATCGTCAAGAACGTCCAGGGAAGCTCGCTGCCAGGCGTGCTCACGGTGGAGGATGTCTCCTGCCTGGTAATTCCCGACGGCTGCGTCGGGCTCCCTACGCTAGCGGCTCTGGACCAGGGCATCCCGGTGATCGCTGTACGTGAGAACCGCAACATCATGCACAACGCGATCGATGCGCTGCCGTGGGCATCCGATCAGCTTTACCTTGTCGACAACTACTGGGAGGCCGCCGGGGTTGTCGCTTCCCTGAGGGCCGGAATCAAGCCTGCTTCCGTGAGGCGCCCCCTGGCCGATACGGTAACCGAAGGGCCGGCTTCTTAGCTGCGGCCCGCGAAAGCGCATGATTCGAGGCATTTACGGGAAGCTGCAGGAAAAACGGTGATCGGTCTGGAGAGATTCGGCAACCATCGCCCGGTAGTGGAGCACGCACTGAGCGCCCTCGCGGAACGGCTCACGCGTCTCGTCGGGAAGAAGGTGGTGCTCGCACTTGCAGAGAGTCTGGACCAGCCGACGCTGTCCCGAATGCTGGAGCTGGAGCATCAAATCTTCGGCGCGGAGGACAACGTATACAGTGCGGAAGACATCATGGAGTGCGTCGAAAGCGAGGATGCGTTCCTGCTGCTGCTGCAGATCGACGAAAAGTTGGAGGGGTACGCGTTCGGATTCGCGGAAGAGCCGGGGCAACCGACCGTGGAAGGAACAGACTATTTCGTCGATTCCGCCGTGGTATCGCTTGAATACGAGAACCATGGTGTTGGAACCAAGACGGCGGGATTGGTGTTTCTGATCGTCTATCTCATGGGATACCGGAAAGTTGGTGTGACGACTGAGCCCCGGGACAAGACCGGGCGGGAGTTGGTACGCTTCTATCGCAAGCTTGGTTTCACCGCTGGCACCACCATCCTCCCCGGAGACTACGCCATGAAGATATTGCTCACCCGCGATTTGCTTCAACCGTTGCTCAAGCGTCAATTGGGCGTCGACCTGCCCCCGATTGCCAGCGCGATGGGCACTTTGGCGCCATAGAGCCGATGGAGCATTCTGGACGGCTCGTGGCGGTCGCTATTCTGCTGGGCATGGCATGTGGCGCTGCAGGCGGCGAGCCGAGGTCTCCGGCGGCAAGCGGAGAACTTTTCTTTGGCAGTTTGGACGGCGACACGGTCAAGTCCGCATATGGCACGCTTACCTTGCCTATCGCCAACCAGTTCGGGACTCACCTCGAGGGACTGCTAGACGATGTTGCCGGCGAGTCGGCCTTCGGCGTCGGAGGGCACGCTTATTGGCAAAACGGGGATCGCGGCCTGCTGGGCGTCATCGCCGCCACGCAGAAGTTTGATGCGCCTGCCACCGACGACCTGCCTGGGGGCAAGAGGCGCATCTCCGTGTACGGCGTTGAAGGTGAGCTTTACCTGGGGATCATCGCCCTCGCCGGTCAGATCGGGCGGCTCGACAGCAACCTTGAAGGGCTGACCAACAGGGACTACCGTATCGGCGAAGTCCACTGGTATCCCGACGGCGCGTGGTATGTGTACGGCGGCGCGCGCAGGATTTCCGAATCTGATTTCTACTACGGCGAGATCAACTACGCTGCAAGTTACGGCACCAAGAGATTCAATTTCTACGGTGGATACAATGGCGGAGATTTCGACCTGGGTTACTTCGGGCTCGAATTCAGCCCGGCACCCAAAACTGAGTCGGACTGGGCTGTTTTCGCCGAGGTACAGAACGGAGAAAACGGCTACGACGCATTCCTGGTGGGCATAAGGCTGGGACTGGGGCCGATCGATGATGCCCCGATTATTCCCCTCTTTGCCACCGCCGCTCGAGGGCTTCGTTGAGCGCGGTGATTCGCAGCCGCCATCCCCGAAAGGAAAGATGCAGCCCTACTCGTCCATCACTTCGAGATCGGGGAACAGGACTTCGGTAAAGCCGAAATTGCGCAAATCGCGGATCCGCATCGGATACAGGATTCCCATGAGGTGGTCGCATTCGTGCTGCACCACCCGCGAGTGAAACCCGGTCACGTCACGCTCGATGGCGTTACCCTTGGGATCGAACCCGCGGTAGCGCAGCCGCTGGAACCGCGGCACCAGGCCCCGCATGCCGGGCACCGACAGGCATCCTTCCCATCCCTCCTCCATGGCCTCGCCGACCGGCGTCAGCACAGGATTGATCAGCTCCGTGTACGGTACCTCCTCGGCATCCGGGTAACGAGGATTCCGCTGCACCTCGAAGATCACCACCTGGAGGCCAACCCCGATCTGGGGCGCCGCGAGGCCCGCTCCATTGAGGGCATGCATGGTGTCCCGCATGTCCTGCAGCAGCTCTTCCAGATCCCGGGTGCCGAACTTGTCCACCGGCGACGCCGGCTGCAGCAGCCGCGGATCCCCCATTTTCAGGACGTCCCTAACTGCCATCGATCTCCACCACCTGTTCAAGGACTGTGTGCACACGGGCCACCGCCTGTCGCAGCACGCGGTTGACATCCTCCAGGCGGATGGCGTGGGCGCTCTCGCCCCTTCCCGCCGCGTGATTGACCACCATCGCGATCGCCGCGTAGCAGAGCTCGAGTTCGCGGGCCAGAGCCGCCTCGGGCATCCCGGTCATGCCCACCATGTCGGCCCCGTCCCGCTCCAGCCGGTTGATTTCGGCGGCGCTCTCCAGCCGCGGCCCTTGGCTTGCGGCGTACACGCCGCCCGCCACGACGTCCTCTGCGGCCCGTGTAGCCGCGGCAATGCACTGCGCCCGCAGCGCTTCGCAGTAGGGATGGGTGAAATCCACGTGGGTTACGGGCAGATCGCCCTCGAAGTAGGTGTTCCTGCGCCCGTGGGTGTAATCGAGAATCTGGTCCGGCACCGCCAGCACCCCCGGCCCCAACTCCGGTCGAATGCCCCCCACTGACGCAACGGAGACGACTCGCGACACTCCGAGGGCATGAAGGGCCCAGATGTTGGCGCGGTAATTGACCTCATGGGGCGCAATGGTGTGGCCGAAGCCGTGGCGCGCCAGGAAGATCACCTCGCGACCGCGAAGGTTGCCGAAAATCAGCGGAGCCGACGGTTCGCCGTAAGGCGTGCGCACGACCTGGTGCCGCGTTACTTCCAAGTTGGAAAGCTGTGTGAGGCCAGATCCGCCAATGATGGCCAGCATGCCTGGTTTATCGGGTGGGAAGCAGTGGTGGATGCTTGAGGAGCGTTGGATTGTACCGCGACTCAGACCGGCTGGCGCCAGACGAAGCCTTCAGCTCTTGAGGGCATAGATTTCCGGAAGGTTGCGCCAGCCGCCACGGACATCCATGCCGAACCCGAATACGTAACGGTCGGGAACGGTCACCCCGACAAAGTCGGGACGAATCGGCTTGTCCCGGCCCAAATCCTTGTCGGCGAAAACCGCGCTGTAGAACGATTTCGCGCCCATTTCCATGACCCGTTTCCTGATCTCGGCGAGCGTTTCACCCTGGTCGAGAATGTCGTCCAAGACCAGCACCGCGCGGCCCCGGACCCGGGAGTTGGGTCGCACCGTCCAGTGGATGGCGCCGCCGCTGGTATCCCCGTGATAGCGGGACACGTGGATGTAATCGAAGTCGAGGGGAAAATCCAGGAGAGGCAGCAACTGTCCCGTGAATACCACGGCACCGCCCATGACGGAGAGCACAAGAGGGTTGGCCGCGGATAGCCGTTCCCGGATTTCCGCGGCGATACGCTGGACCGCTCCGGACACCTCGGCGGCGGAACACACCCGCTCCGCAGTTTCCAGAATTCGCCTCGCCTCGTCCGGTGGCAGCATCAATAGGTGAAGGTGACCACGTCGTCGTCCATGGCCTGCTGGATGACGTAGGCGCCGCCCACGGTTTCCTCGATTTCCGGAATAAGATCGTCCCCCCACAGCTCGAGGGTCGGCGTGCATACCTTGAACTTCACGCCGGCTTCGTGGGCGTCCTTCATGAAGTCATACACGCTCTTGGGGGAGCCTTCCTTTACATAAAGCTTTTCCGCCACGCCCTTCTTGGCCAGTTCCCCGGCACGGCCGGTGAGAATCATTTCCACCTCGTATTCCATCGCAGCCGCCACCGTGGCCTGGAAGAACGGCGCGCCCAATTCGGGACCGTCCCGCGGATCCGTGTTCACCATGATTATCATGAGCTTGTCTGCCATAAGATCGCTCCTCTTGCGTTGACGGGTGAATGGTTAGGAATCGCCAGTATGCTCCTCGGTGCCGCCCGCCGCTGCCGCAGCCTTGTTTACCCGCCATTCCCCCGACTCCAGGTAGCTGCGGAATTCCGGCCCGACTTCGGGGTGGCGCAACGCGTAGGCCACTGTGGCCTCGAGATACCCGATCTTGCTGCCGCAGTCGTAGCGATGCCCCCTCAATTCACACGCCAGCACCCTTTCGACATTCAACAGGGAGGAAATGCCGTCGGTCAGCTGAATCTCGCCCCCCGCTCCCCGGGTGACCCGCTCCAGATGGGAGAAGATCCTCGGCGTGAGTATGTACCGCCCCACCACCGCCAGATTGGAAGGCGCCACCTCCGGCGCCGGCTTCTCGACGATAGCCTCCATGTCATACAGGCCCGCCCGCGCGGGAAGTGCCTTCACCACCCCGTAATTGCGGGTCTCTTCCCGCGGAACCTCCTGCACCGCCACCACGCTGACCCGCTCCCGACCGTAAGCCTCCACCATGTGGCTCATGGTGGGAGGGTTGGAATCGATAAGGTCGTCCGCCAGCAGCAGCGCGAAGGGCTCGTCCCCCACCAGAGGCTTGGCGCACAGCACCGCATGACCCAGTCCCAAGGCCTCCGCCTGGCGCACGAAAGCGAAGGAAACGGTGGGCGGAAGCATGTGCTGGATCTGCTCCAGCACCGAGGTCTTTCCCCGGGCTGCGAGTTCCGCTTCGATTTCGTAGGCCTTGTCGAAGTGGTCCTCGATGGCGCGCTTGGAGCGGCCGGTGACGAAAATCATCTGGGTGATCCCGGCTGCTGCCGCCTCTTCCACGGCGTACTGGATGAGAGGCTTGTCCACAATGGGCAGCATCTCCTTCGGGCTCGCCTTGGTGGCCGGAAGAAACCGAGTCCCCAGGCCCGCCACCGGAAACACCGCCTTGTTCACGATTGCCATTAATCAACTCCCTTTATTGATCAGCTTCTCGAAACCTTCTTCATCCAAAATCGTGATGCCCAATTCCACGGCCTTGTCGTACTTGCTGCCGGGATCCGCACCGGCCACCACGTAATCCGTCTTCTTGGAAACGCTCCCGGTGACCTTGCCGCCGGCGCCCTCGATTATCGCCTTGGCCTCGTCCCGGGTGAAGTGCGGCAGCGTGCCGGTAAGGACCACCGTCTTGCCCGCAACAGGGCCCTTCGCCGCCGGCCTTCGCGGCGCGCCTTCATCCCATGTTACTCCCCGCGACCGCAGCTGCTCGATGACCTTGCGGTTATGGGGCTCGGCGAAGAACCGGAGGATGCTCGCCGCCACCACCGGGCCCACATCCGTCACTTCCATGAGCGCTGCCTGATCCGCCTCCAGCATGGCATCCAGCCTTCCGAAGTGCCGGGCCAGATCCCGTGCGGTGGCCTCGCCGACGTTGCGGATGCCGAGAGCATAGACGAAACGCGCCAGGGTCGTCTTCTTGCTGCCCTCGATGGCGGCCAGCAGATTGGCGGCCGATTTCTCCGCCATGCGCTCCAGTTTCACCACTGCATCGAGATCGAGCCGGTAGAGATCGGCCGGAGTCTTCACCAGGCCGGTATCCACCAGCTGCTCCACGAGCTTGTCCCCCAGCCCCTCGATATCCATGGCCCGGCGCGAAGCGAAATGCAGCAGGGCCTGTTTGCGCTGGGCGGGACAATAGAGCCCAGCCGTGCAGCGCGCCACCGCCTCGTCCTCGGGCCGCTCCACGCGGGAGCCGCATTCGGGGCACTTGCCAGGCATGGCGAACTTTCGCGCGCCTTTGGGCCGCTTCTCCGGGACAACCGCGACCACTTCGGGAATGACGTCCCCGGCGCGGCGCACGATGACCGTGTCCCCGATGCGAACATCCTTGCGGTTGATCTCGTCCTCGTTGTGCAGGGTCGCGTTGGTCACGGTGACGCCGCCTACGAACACGGGCTTAAGCCGCGCCACCGGGGTCAGCGCACCGGTGCGACCCACCTGGACCTGGATGTCCAGGAGTTCCGTGGCTGCCTCCTCCGCGGGGAACTTGTGGGCGACCGCAAAGCGCGGCGCCCTGGACACAAATCCCAGTTCCTTCTGGCTCCTGAGGTCGTTTACCTTGTAAACCACGCCGTCGATCTCATAGGGCAGCTTGTCGCGCTTTCTTCCGACTTCCCGGTAATAGGCAAGCAGCCCGTCCGCGCCGCGCACCACCTTGCGCTCGGGCGGCACCGGAAAACCCAAGGCTTCCAGAAAGTCCAGCAGCCGGCTGTGCTTGTCCCGCGGCACCTCGCCGCCCTCCGCGATACCGACGCCGTAAGCGAAAAAAGTGAGGCGGCGGCCGGCGGTGACGCGGGAATCCAGCTGGCGCAGCGAACCGGCGGCAGCATTGCGGGGGTTGACAAATTCCTTGTGTCCGTCCGCGCGCTGATGCTCGTTGAGCCGCGCAAAGTCCCGCTTGCGCATGATCACCTCGCCCCGTACCTCCAGGCTCCCGGGCGGTTGCGGCGTGTGCAGGCGCAGGGGGATGGCGTGTATGGTGCGCAGGTTGGCCGTCACGTCCTCGCCGGTATAACCGTCGCCCCGGGTGGCCCCTTGGGTGAACGCTCCGTTCTCGTAGCTGAGGCCGATAGCGAGTCCGTCGAGCTTGGGCTCCACGGCGTACTCCACCTCCCTGCCCTCCAGCAGTTCGCGGACGCGGCGGTCGAAAGCCACCACTTCGTCATCCGCAAAGGCGTTGTTGAGGGACAGCATGGGCGTCGCGTGCTTGACCTCGGGAAACTCCTCCAGCGGCGGCGCGCCCACCCGCCGGGTAGGGGAGTCCGGGGTCGCGAGTTTCGGGTATTGCGCTTCCAGCTCCTGCAGTTCCCGGAACAGCGCGTCGAACTCGGCGTCGGAGATGGTCGGCGCGTCGAGAACGTAGTACCTGTAGTTGTGACGCTCGATTGCCTCGCGCAGCTTGCCCACGCGCCTGACGATGGACTCCGGAACCGCCATGGGGTCAGGAGAATAGCCGCAACGCCCGCTCGCTCCCTGCCGGGATTCCGTGCTGGTCCATTGTTGCGCAGAGCGACTGGAGCTGGTCCCGGATGCGCCGCACGCTGACGTCGCTCAGGGGCACCCGGTTGTCGTCCACCAGCACGCCGCCGAGGGAGGCGCACAGGCCGCGCGCGGTCTCCACCATGGACTCAAAAGCCCGCTGGGCCTTGCTCAATCGCGGCACGTCGACCAGCAGTGTCACGCCCCGGGTGGTCATGGTCCGGACCACGGCGGGATCGAACGGGGCGTCCTCTTGGTTGGCGAGGGAGAACAGCACTCCCCCCTCCTCCTCCGGGAAGCGAAAGACACCGTCCGGGTCGAGCCGGAAACCGGTGGCCTCCGCCAGCGCCCGGATCTTGGACCCCGCGAATGCCGCGCCGTCTTTGCTCACGATATTCACCACCATCACCACGTCCACGTCGGCGCAAAAGCCGTCCAGGCGCATCGCCCGTGCCTGGGCCGCGTCCACGTCCGGACAATCGGCCACCGCCTCCAGTTTTTGCGCCATCTCGTTCGCCAGGTCCCGGAATTGGGACAGCTTCAGCAAGCTCACCGGCCCGGCGCGATTCGCCAGCTGGAGCGCCCCCTGGAGCGAGGAATACACCGCCGCCCTGCCCGCCTGGATTTCCTCCCAGGTCTCGCTCTGGGCATTGAGCCCGAACCAGCGCGCCGGCTTGTCGAAATCCACCCGCCGCTGCAGCGCCGGCATCATCGCTTCGGCCTTCACCGGATCGCGCGGGGTGAGCTCCACGATGTAGTCGATTTCCGGATCCGCGGGAGAGAGCGGCACCGGCCTCCTCCCCGGGGGCTTGGCCTCGACGGGCGCCGCGGGTTGTAGCGTGGGCTCGACGCGAGGCGGCGCGTCGCCGGGTTCCTCCGACTCGCGCCGGAACAAGGCATCCTCCGGCTTGTCGCGAAAGGCCTTCTCGGTGTCGCGACGCAACCTGCGCTGCTGGATGAAATTGACCAGGTACACCGCCGCCACCACCAGCACGCCGATGCCAATGAGGGAAAGCTGAAGGTCGCTCATATCAGCAAACGGGTCGCCGCAGACATCCCGCAGCCCGCCTCATGCCGCCTTCTCGCTCATGCGCATGGCTTCGTCGATATCCACGGCCACCACATGGGACACCCCCTGCTCCTGCATGGTGACCCCGATCAACTGCTCTGCCATCTCCATGGTGATCTTGTTGTGGCTGACGAACAGGAACTGGGTCTGCTCCGCCATGCGCCTAACCAGCCCGCAGAAACGCTCGGTATTGGGATCGTCCAGAGGCGCATCCACCTCGTCCAGCAGGCAGAANNGGTAAGCGCCTTCTCGCCGCCGGAGAGCAGATGGATGGAGGTATTGCGCTTGCCGGGAGGCTGCGCCGCGATGGCGACACCGCTGTCGAGGATCTCCTCCCCCGTCAACTCCAGCCGCGCCTGGCCTCCGCCGAACAATGCCGGGAACAGTTCTCCCAAGTGCCGGTTCACTTCGTCGAAGGTCAGCATCAGCCGCTCCCGGGTCTCCCGGTCGATACGTTTGATGGCGGCTTCCAGGGTTGCCATGGCCTCCGTCAAATCCGCCCCCTGGGAGTCCAGGTAGGTCTTGCGTTCCCGGGAGCTCTGCAATTCTTCGAGGGCAGCCAAGTTGACGGACCCGAGGGCGGCGATTTCTTCGTTAAGCCGGTTGATATCCGCCTGGAGTGCCGTCGGACGGGAATTCTTGCCCAGTTGCGGGACAAGGGCCTCCTCGTCGGCGTCCGCCTGGCGCAGTTGCGCGGCGTACTGCTCCTCGTTGATCCGGGCTTCCTGCTCCTTCAGGCGAAGTTCGTTGATGCGATTGCGAATCGGCTCCAAATTCTGTTCCGCGCTGAGGCGCTCCTGCTCGGTTTCTCTCAGGACCGCCCCGATTTCTTCGACCTCGTTGCGGGCATCGGCGACGGCGTGCTCCCGCTGCTGGCGCTGCTCCAGGGCTCCCTGAAGTTGGGCCGCCGCGGAACTCTCGTCGTATCCGGCCTGCTCCTGAAGGAGGGTTTCGAGAGTACCTTCAAGCCTGCGCCGTCCCTCAGAAATTACTTGAATAGTATTGTTTATATCATTGATTTTATGTATGGATGATTGCTCTTCATAGGCTGCGGCCTGGGCTGCCTGAGCGCTTCGCTGGGCCCCATCCCGCCCTGCGCGCAACGCCTGTTCCGCCTCCTGGGCCTCGAATCTCGCCCCTTCGATCGCAGTTCTGGCGAGCGAGATCTCGCACTCCAGTCCCGCGATCCTCTGTTCCGCGGCCTCCCGCTCCCGGGATTCGGTGGATCCTTGCTGGGCAATTTCCTCCAGTTCCTGCTCGATTTGCTGGTTCCTGGTGCGCGCCTGTTCCGACTGCTGGGTGAGCTTCATGACCCGGATCTGGAGGTCATGCTGGCGAACCCGGAGTTGCCCGGCCTCCTCCCGTCCTGCCTCGATTTCGGCCTCGAGGCGCCGGCAGACTTCCTCCGCGTGAGCGAGCCGCCCGCGGGTCTCGCCGGTGTCCGACCGCCGCCCGGCGATGTCCTGCTGGAGCGCCTCGATCTCCCGCTGCCGTCCAAGAACGCCGTGCAGATCCGACTCGGGCGCATAATAGGTCAGGCTGTGCCGGGTCACCAAATGTCCCTGGCGCGTGACCAGCGAAGCTCCAGCCTCGAGACGATCCCGCAGCGCCAGGGCGCCGGGCAGGTCGTCGGCCACGTAGACTCCGTGCAGCCATTCGTCCAGCGTCGAATCCAGACCCGGCTCGCGGCTGGAAACCAGACGCCGGAGCGGCGTCAGGCCGGCAGCGGTGGTCTCGGCCCCGCCCGCGGCTCCGGCCCGCCCGAGCAAGGTGAGCCGGGCGGGAGGCACATCGCCATTCCAGCCTCCAGCGGAATCCAGTTGACCCACGATTAGCGCATTCAGCCGGTCCCGCAGTGTTGCCTCGAGGGCGTCCTCCCAACCGTCTTCGATCCGGATCTTTTGCCACAGCCGGGGCAGCCCCATGAGGCTGCGGGCCTGGAGCCATTCCCCCAGGGTCTCCCCTTTTTCCAGCCGCCGCTGCAGCTGCTCAAGGGCGGTCAGGCGCGCTTCCAGTTCGGTAATCCGCTGCTCCGCTGCCTGCACCTCCTGAGCCAAGCCCTTGCGTGCTTCCGTTCGCCCGGGTAGATCGGCGGAGGAGCGCGCCAGCTGTTCCTCCTTATCGGCGAGCGCAGCTTCTACTCCGTCCAGTTCGGACCGTCCGTCCTCCAGCAGCCCCTCCTCGGTCCGGGGCAATCCCGCCTGTTCTTCCAGGAGCCGCTGGCGGCGGGTCTCCAGTTGCCCCAGGGCGCGCTCCGCATGGCTGCGGTGAGTCTCTTCCAGCTGGCGTGACTGTTCCGCCACGACCAGACTCCGCTCTACTTCAGCGAGTCGCGCCTGGCACTCGCTGAACAGGGCTTCGGCCGCCGGAACCTGCGCAGCCTCGGCTTCCGCCTGTTCCCGGGCGCGGGCATGCTCCTCCGCCGCCCGCGCGTGCCGGGTCCTCCAGGACGCGAGCCCCTCGTCCAGGGCCTGCAGCTCGGACTCCTGCTGAGCGAGCTGTCCGCGCATGGCCGCGATCTGGCTTTCGACCCTCTGGCGGCTGCGGCGCAGATAATCAAGTTGCTGCTCCAGCCGCGAGACCTCGGCATTGGCCGCGTACAACTCCCCCTGGGCGCGCTGTAACGCCTCCCCTGCCCGGGAATGCCGGTCGCGCTCGGCCTCGATTTGCGCCTCGGCGGCGCGAAGCCGCGCGACCTGGGCTTCCAGCTCATTTTCGGCCTTCTGGATTTCCCGCCCGTGGCGCCCGCGCTGGGCTGCGGCGTCGTTCCGCCGCAACAGCCAAAGGAGTTGGTGGGCGGTGCGCAGCTGTCCCTGGAGCTCGTGGTAGCGCATAGCCACCTGGGCCTGCTCCTCCAGGTGCTGCAGCTGTTTTTCCAGTTCCTGCCGGATGTCGTCCACCCGCAGCAGGTTCTCCCGGGTGTCCGCCAAGCGCAACTCGGTCTCCCGCCTGCGTTCCCGGTACCTGGAAACGCCCGCGGCCTCTTCGAGATAAACCCGGAGTTCCTCCGGCTTGGCCTCGATGATCTGGGAAATCATCCCCTGCTCGATGATGGCGTAGCCCCGCCCACCGAGACCGGTCCCGAGAAAGATGTCCGCGACATCGCGCCGGCGCACGTGCTGATTATTGATGTAATAGGAGGATTCGCCATCCCGCGCCAGCACGCGCTTGATCGCGATCTCGGAGTACTGGGACCACTGGCCACCGGCCCGCCCCAGGCTGTTGTCGAACACCAGCTCGACNNGACTTGCCGCAGCCGTTCGGGCCGACGACGCCCACCAGGGCTCCCGGCAAGGCGATCTGCGTGGGATCTACGAAGGACTTGAAGCCGGAGAGCTTGATCTGTGCGAGGCGCACGGACGAACTTCGGGGTTGTTTATAATGGGCCGGCTATTCTAACCGATTTGCCGCAGCGCGATAATGCCGACCAAGCCGAGCAAGACTCTCGAAACTTTTCCCAATCCCGAACCGCGCCGGGACTTCCGTATTCACATGGAAATCCCGGAGTTCACCTGCCTGTGCCC
>DKBC01000234.1 GCA_002451065.1 Betaproteobacteria bacterium UBA6910 | reverse complement strand
GTCGCATCAACCGGAGTGAGCACCTCACCGCATAGCAAAGGAGTGATGCATCATGAAGACGAAGGACACCACACAGACGCAGGATTCGCAGACCCACGCCGGGGCGGAGGCGACGCCCCGCGCAGCGGGCGCCTCGCGGCGCGAATTTTTAGGGCAGACGGGGCGGGTGGCCGCGGGCGTGGGCGTGGCCGCGCTGTTAGGGAATCTGGGGCAGTACGCCTTGTCGTATGCGGCGAGCGGCCCGCCGATTAAGATCGGGGTCCTGCATTCCTTGAGCGGCACCATGGCGATCAGCGAAGTCTCGTTGCGGGACGTCGTGCTGATGGCCGTCGACGAGATCAACAAAGCCGGCGGGGTCATGGGGCGGCAAATCGAAGCCAAGGTCGTGGACCCNNCCCGTCCAATACGAAGGCGAAGAATGTTCCCGCAACGTGTTCTACACCGGGGCGGCGGTCAATCAACAGGCCCAGCCGGCGGTCGAATACCTCATGAGCCCCGAAGGGGGCGGCTACAAGAAGTTCTATTTGCTGGGGACCGACTACGTCTACCCGCGCACCACGAACAAGATCCTCCGGGCCATGCTGTTGGCGAAGAAGGTGCCGGCGGCGAACATCGCCGAAGAATACACCCCGTTCCATCACCAGGACTACCAAACCATCTGCGGCAAGATTAAGAAATTTGCCGCCGGCGGCGGGGCGGCCGTGATCAGTACCATCAACGGGGACAGCAACGTGCCGTTCTATAAAGAGTTCGGCAACCAGGGCCTGCGGGCCGAAGACGCCCCGATCATGGCCTTCAGCGTCGCCGAAGACGAACTGCGGGGCATGGACACCAGCGCGCTCGTGGGGCACTTGGCCGCCTGGAACTACTACCAGAGCGTGGACACCCCGCAGAACAAGAAATTCGTGGCCAACTTCAAGGCCTATTGCAAGAAGAACAACCTGCCGGACGGGGAGAATCGGGTGACCGACGACCCGATCGAAGCGGCGTACTTCGGCGTCTACGTGTGGAAGCAGGCGGTGGAGAAGGCGAAATCGACCGACGTGGATAAGGTGCGGGCGGCCGTGTACAACCAGAAGTTCCTGGCGCCGGGTGGGGAAATCATGATGGACTGCTGTAACCAGCACACCCATAAGCCCGTGCTGATCGGGGAAATTCTGAAGGACGGGCAGTTCAAGACCATTTGGCGCTCGAAGGGGCTGGTGAAACCGGAACCCTGGAGCGAGTACACGAACCCGGACAAGGGGTGCGACTGGATCAAGCACAAGGGGACCTATACGAAATAGGACTCCGCACGGAGACCGGGTCCCCCGGTATGCGGCCTAGACGCCACGGGGGGCCGCGTGTCGAGTCGAGCCGTCGAGATCGGCTGGAACTTCTTGGCGGAGAGGTTCCAGCCTTCCAGCCGAGAGTGCTGAGGAGACAAAACACGGTAGAGAGGTTGGCATTGGTCATGGGCCGGACTGGCATCCCGAACAGGCTGTGTGTGCTGGTGCTTCCATTCGTGCTGGCCTGTGGCCTCGGGGTCCCATCCGCCTGGGCGGCGGACGAGTCGGCGGCCAGCCCTCCGGCGGCCGCCAGTCCGGTGCGTGATCCCATCGAGCAAGCCCTGATGGACCTGCAGAGCGAAGAGGCGGCGGTGCGGGCCCAGGCGGCCGAGGTGCTGATCGCGCAGGGGGACGCGCGCCTGATTCCGCGGCTCGACGAGCTGCGCGAAGGGGGGAGCCGCGTGGTGCGGATCGCCATCAAGCCGGTGGTGGACCTGCTGAAGCATCGGGCCAACCTCACGAGCGAGTCGCCGGATGCACGGCGGTCGGCGGCGGCNNCAGGCGGCGGACCCAGCGGTCCAACTGGAGGCCGTCACGAAGCTGGGGGAGCTGCGCAGTCTGAACAGTGTTCCCGCCCTCACGGCGCTGATCGACGCGGCACAGGCCCCGGAGGCCACCGCGGAGCAGCACACCCTCGCGACCGCGGCGGCGGCCTCGATCGCGCAAATCGAATCCTGGTCCTCCTGGGCCAACGTGCTGGAGACCCTGTTCCGAGGGATCAGCCTGAGTTCCATTTTGTTGATCATGGCGTTGGGGCTGGCGATTGTGTTCGGCCTGATGGGCGTCATCAACATGGCGCATGGCGAACTGATGATGATCGGGGCCTATGCCACCTTCGTGACCCAACAAGCCTTTCAAGCCTGGGTGGCGCCCGAGGCCTTCGATTGGTACTTCCCCGTGGCCCTGCCCGTGGCCTTTCTGTCGGCGGCGGCCTTTGGGTGGCTCCTCGAAGCCACCGTCATTCGGTTTCTCTACGGGCGGCTGCTCGAGACCCTGTTNNGCCCAAGTCATGGTCGGCGTCTACCTGCCGTACAACCGGATCTTCATCATCGTGCTGTCGATCGTGTGCGTCCTGGGGATTTATTTCTTGTTGTTCCGCTCCAACCTGGGCATTCGCGTGCGGGCCGTCACCCAAAACCGCAACATGAGCGCCTGCTTGGGCATCCCCACGCGCAAAGTCGACGCCTATACCTTCGCCTTTGCCTCGGGGCTGGCGGGGATCGCCGGCTGGGCCCTCACCATGGTGGGCAACGTCGATCCAGGGCTGGGCCAGAACTACATCGTCGATTCCTTCATGGTGGTGGTGACCGGAGGCGTGGGCAAACTGGCCGGCACCATCTGGGCCGCCCTGGGGATCGGCGGGTTGAACAAACTCATTGAGCCGTTCAGCGGGGCCGTGTACGGCAAAGTCTTTATCCTTGTGGGCGTGATTCTCTTCCTCCAATGGCGGCCGCAGGGCCTGTTTGCGGCCAAAGGACGGAGTGCCGATGCCTGAGCCCGGTGCCGCTCCCCAGTCGTCGCGGGAGACCCTGTCGTTTTTCGTGGCGGGGCTCTTCTTTCTCGTCGTCCTGCCGGCGCTGAACCTGCTGCCGGCCGAGGACGCCTGGTTCCATGTCTCCGACTTTCGCCTCAATCAATTCGGCAAGTTTCTCGCCTTTGCCATTCTCGCCCTGGGCCTGGATCTAATCTGGGGCTACTGCGGCGTCTTAAGTCTCGGGCAGGGCGTGTTTTTCGGCTTCGGCGCCTATTGCATGGGCATGTATCTCGCGCTGCAGATCGGCTCGGAGAGCGTCTACGGCAGCGAGCTGCCGGACTTCATGGTCTGGACCCAGGTCCAAGAGCTCCCCCTGTTCTGGTATCCCTTCAAAAGCTTTTGGGGCGGCCTCAT
>DKBC01000162.1 GCA_002451065.1 Betaproteobacteria bacterium UBA6910 | reverse complement strand
TCGGCGCCCCAGCGGATCGCCCAGGTCATCTTGTCCACCTCCTCGCCGATGGAGGAGGTGACCGCGGAGTTGCCGATGTTGCAGTTGATCTTCACCAGGAAGTTGCGGCCGATGATCATGGGCTCGGTTTCCGGGTGGTTGATGTTGGCGGGAATGATGGCGCGCCCCCGGGCCACTTCGTCGCGCACGAACTCCGGGGTGATCTCCTGCGGCAGGCTGGCGCCGAAGGACTCTCCCGGATGCTGGCGGCGCAGCATCCCGGAGAATTGCTCCAGGCGCTGGTTCTCGCGGATGGCGATGAACTCCATCTCGGGCGTGATAATGCCGCGCCGGGCGTAGTGCATCTGGGTCACATTGATTCCCCCGCGCGCGCGCCGCGGAGCCCGCCTCAGGTTGAAGCGCATTTCGGCGAGCTTGGGGTCGCTGAGCCGCTCATGGCCGTAGTGGGAGGTCGGTCCCGCCAGCAATTCGCTGTCGCCCCGCTCCTCGATCCATTTCGCCCGCAGGGCAGGCAGGCCCTGCCGGATGTCAATGCGCGCTTCGGGATCGGTGTAGGGGCCTGAGGTGTCGTACACATAAAGTGCAGGGTTCTTCTCGGCGCCAAAGGAAGCCGGTGTGTCCGACTGAGTGATCTCCCGCATGGGCACGCGCAGATCGGGGCGTGACCCCTCGACATACACCTTGCGCGAGTTGGGCAGGGGCTGGATCGCGGCCTCGTCCACATGGGCGTCGGCGGCGATGAATTTTTCGTTGGCGTTCATGGTGCTCTCCTTACAGCTATCCTCTTCCGCCGGCGGAAGAGGGGGTTGAAACGCGCGAGGACTCCATGCCCCATAGCGCGTGAAAATGGTGCACCGGGCCATGGCCGCTTCCGACGTCGAGCCGGGAGGACGCGACCAGCGCCCGGGTCAGGTAGTCCTTGGCCTCCCGCACGGCGTCCGGCACCGTGGCCCGCTGGGGCAGCAGCGCGGCGATGGCGGAGGAAAGGGTGCAGCCGGTACCGTGAGTGTTCTTGGTCTCGACGCGCTTCCCCGGAAGCTCGATCATCCGGTCCCCGTCGTGGAGCAGGTCCAGGGCATCCGGCCCCGAAAGGTGCCCGCCCTTCAACAGCACCCAGCGTCCCCCGTCATCCGGCAGCAGCCGGCGCAGCCGCTCGCAGGCGCGGTACATCTCCTTCACCGTTTCCGGGGCGCGCTCGCCCAGAAGCACCCCGGCCTCCGGCAGGTTGGGCGTGATCACCGTGGCCAGCGGCAGCAGGGCGTCCTTGAGCATGGCCACGGCATCCCGCGCCAGCAGAGCGTCGCCGCTCTTGGCCACCATTACCGGGTCCAGCACCACCCGGGCGGGCTTCCAGCGCGCGAGGCCATCTGCCACGGCACGGGTGACGGGCGCAGTGCCCAGCATCCCGATTTTCACGCTGTCCACCCGGACGTCTTCGAACAGAGCGTCGATCTGCCGGGCGACGAAATCCGCGGGCACCGGGTGGATGCCGGTGACCTCCCGGGTGTTCTGGGCGGTGAGGGCGGCGACCACCGCGCAGGCGTAAGCTCCCACCGCGGAGAACGCCTTCACGTCAGCCAGCACGCCGGCGCCCCCACTGGGATCTACCCCGGCGATGGTAAGGACATTGGGTATGCGCGGCGCCGTCACTTTCGGAGCCGCAACATGGGAAGACAGATGGAAGTGTGCATGGTTCGCTTCCCTACGCCGGCATTACCCGGATCAGGTCATAAGGGTTTTTCTCACCCACCGCGGCCCATCCGCAGCAGGACCCCCGCGAAGACCCCTCCACGTTAATTCAAAGCGGACTGGGGGGCAAGCGCGGCGCTCGACCCTCAATCCGCGGGCGATTGACAACTACGGGCACCGAGCCGGATGTCGCCCGGCAAACGCAAGCCATTGCCTGGTCATCGGGCGCCAGGAGCCGCTCGCAGCTGCTGGCCGCGGCCCTTCGCACGGCGCCGGCAGGTTCATTCGCAAGCTCGAGGGCAATGCCATCGGCACCTGGCCGGTTCCTGGAGCGAGGCCAGCGTCCCGCGGCTGCCATTTCTCCGTTCGCGTGGGCCCGGGACTCGTGGCCAGCATTTGATTGCCGGACCGTGGATCCCGCCATCCGCGTTTGACCGGCCGCATGCAGGAGTCTATATTACTGACTGGTTAGTTATTTATCACCGCACGCCTTATGGTTTCTGCCCCTGCCCGCCAACCCCGCTGGACACGGCGCAAGAATGTCCGGCCCTCGGAGATCACCGCTGCCGCTCTCGAAGTGTTCGTGGAGAAGGGATTTGCCGCCACCCGCCTGGAGGACGTGGCGGCCCGCGCCGGCGTCTCCAAGGGGACCGTGTACCTCTATTTCGACAGCAAGGAGGAACTGTTCAAGGCGGTGGTCCGGGAAGGGCTGATTCCCGCCATTGCGGAAGCGGAGAAGCGGGTCGCCGGGCACCGGGGCAGCGCGTCCGACCTGCTCCGGGACCTGGTGCGGGGCTGGTGGCAACTGGTCGGCAGCACGCCCTATGGCGGCCTTCCCAAGCTCATGATTTCCGAATCGCGCAACTTCCCGGAAATCGCGCGCTTCTATTACGAGGAGGTCATCATCCGCGCCCACCGCCTGTTGCGCGAAGCCCTGCGACGCGGGATGGAGTCCGGGGAATTCCGCAGCATGGACCTGAATACCGCGCAGTTTCTGGTGTTCTCGCCGTTCATCATGTTTCTGGTGTGGCAGCACTCCCTGGCCTGCTGCGAATCCGAGTCCCTGGACCCGGGCGCCTACGTCGGCGAGGCCATCGAAATGGTGCTTCGGGGCCTGGCCGCCCCGGGGACCGGACCGCAGGCCAAGGCGCGACGCTGATGTTCCGCCTGCGCCCACTGACAGCCCTGGCCCTCGTCGCCGCCCTGCTTTCCGGCTGCAGCCAGCCCTCTCAGCCCGCCTACCAGGGCTACGTGGAGGGCGAGTTCGTGCGGGTGGCCTCCCCCATCGCCGGCACTCTGGTGAGCCTCTCGGTGGAGCGCGGCAGCGCCGTGAAGGCCGGCGACCCCCTGTTCGAGTTGGAGCAGGAAAGCGAGGCCGCGGCGCGGCGAGAGGCGGAAGAGCGGGTCGGCGCGGCCCGGGCGCGGCTGGTAAACCTGGAAAAGGGCAAACGTCCCGAAGAGCTGGCGGCCATCGATGCCCAGTACCGGGAAGCCGAAGCCGCCCTGGAGTTCTCC
>DKBC01000362.1 GCA_002451065.1 Betaproteobacteria bacterium UBA6910 | reverse complement strand
CTTCAATCTGCTGACCAAGTTCCTCTCCCCAACCAGCGGCAGCATCCACTTCAAAGGGGAGGACATTACCGGCGACGAGTCGGCCCACATCGCGCGGAAAGGTGTCATCCGCTCATTCCAGATCTCGGCGGTCTTCCCTCACCTCACGGTGCTGGAGAACGTACGCGTTGCGCTGCAGCGGAAGCTCGGGACTTCGTTCCACTTCTGGAAGTCCCAGCGCACCCTTGAAGTGCTGAACGGGCGCGCGCTGGAGCTGCTGCATGCAGTTGATCTCGGAGAATTCGCCGACAGTTTGACCGTGGAACTGCCTTATGGGCGCAAGCGGGCTCTGGAGATCGCCACCACCCTGGCCATGGACCCCGAGCTCATGCTGCTAGACGAGCCCACCCAGGGCATGGGCCACGAGGACGTGGGACGCGTCGTGGAACTGATCAAGCGGGTGGGGGCCAACCGGACCATCCTGATGGTGGAGCACAACCTGTCCGTAGTGGAGCATCTCTCGGACGCCATCACCGTCCTGCAGCGGGGTTCGGTGCTGGCCGAGGGTCCCTACGCGGAAGTGTCCCGGAATCCGGAAGTGCTGGAGGCCTATGTGGGGACGGCCCATGACTGAGGGCGTCAGCGCCTTTGCCCCCAATCCCGAATACCTGAGGGTCGCGGACCTTCACGCGTTCTACGGCGAATCCCATATCCTCCACGGCATCGATCTCACGGTTCGCCGGGGCGAGGTGGTAACCCTGCTGGGGCGCAACGGATCGGGACGGACCACCACCCTGCGGGCGATCCTGGGGCTCACGGGGCGCCGCGGCGGGTCGATCATGATCAACGGCGTCGAGACCATCCGCCTGCCGACTCACCGCATCGCCCACCTGGGCATCGGCTACTGCCCGGAGGAGCGCGGCATCTATGCCAGCCTCACCTGCGAGGAAAACCTGCTGCTGCCGCCGGCGGTCTCCAGCGGTGGCATGAGCGTCGGGGAGATCTACGAGATGTTTCCCAATCTCAAGGAGCGAAGGAACAGCCAGGGGACGCGCCTCTCGGGAGGCGAGCAGCAGATGCTCTCTATCGCGCGCATCCTGCGCACCGGCGCCCGGCTGCTGCTGCTTGACGAGATCAGCGAGGGGCTGGCCCCGGTTATCGTGCAGGCCCTCGGGAAGGTGATCCGCAGCCTCAAGGAGAAAGGCTTCACGATCGTGCTGGTGGAGCAGAACTTCCGGTTCGCGGCGCCTCTGGCCGACAGGCATTATGTGCTCGAGCATGGCCAGATCGTCATGACTGTGGACAGGAGCGAGCTGGCTTCCAGGATGGACAAGCTGCACCAGATGTTGGGCGTTTGATCACAACTAACTGTTAGAGAGGAGAGACAAGATGCATCGCAGGCTTATTGCTTTGTTGGCATCCGCCGCCGTCATGGCCTTGGGCGGAGGACCGGCCCTGGCGCAGGGGAAATCGGTCAAGGTATCCGATGGCGTGGTCAAGATCGGCGTTCTCACCGACCTTTCCGGAACCTATTCGGATCTGGCGGGCGAGGGATCGGTCATCGCGGTGCAGATGGCGGTGGACGACTTCAACGCCCAGAACAAGTCGCCCTTCAAGATCGAGGTCATCAAGTTCGACCACCAGAACAAGGGCGACATTTCGGCCAACAAGGCCCGCGAGTGGTTCGACACCGAGCAGGTGGACGTGATCGTGGACCTGGTCACCACCTCCACCGCCCTGGCGGTGATGGAAGTGGCGAAGCAGAAAGACAAGATCACACTGGTCTCCGGCGCTGCCTCCACACCCATTACCAACGAGAAGTGCACGGACACCAATGTGCACTGGACCTATGATACCTACGCCCTTGCCAACGGCACGGGGCGCGCGGTGGTAAAGCAGGGCGGTAAGACCTGGTTCTTTCTCACCGCCGATTACGCCTTCGGGCACTCCCTGGAGAAGGACACTTCGGAGGTGGTGACTGAATCCGGCGGCAAGGTGCTGGGTACGGTCCGCCATCCGTTCCCGGGCTCGGATTTCTCCTCCTTCCTGCTCAAGGCACAGGCCTCGGGGGCCCAGGTCATCGGCTTGGCGAACGCCGGGAACGACACCATCAACTCCATCCGGCAGGCGTCCGAGTTCGGTGTCACTCCCAAGCAGTCCCTGGCCGGCCTGCTCATGTTCATCACTGACGTGCACAGTCTGGGGCTCAACTACACCCAGGGCATGTACCTGACCACCGGCTTCTACTGGGACCTCAACGACCAGACCCGGGCGTGGTCGAAGCGCTTCTTTGACATGAAGAAGCGCATGCCCACCATGGTGCATGCCGGCGACTACTCGGCCACGATGCACTACCTGAAGGCCGTGCTGGCGGCGGGCACAGACGAGACCAAGCCCGTCATGGCCCAGATGAAGAAGACGCCGATCAACGATTTCTTTGCGAAGAACGGCAAGATTCGGGACGATGGCCGCATGGTGCATGACATGTACCTGGCCCAGGTGAAGAAGCCGGGCGAGTCGAAGTATCCCTGGGACTACTATCGCATCGCCCAGACCATCCCCGGTGACGAGGCGTTCCAGCCCTTGTCCAAGAGCCGCTGTCCGCTGGTAAAGAAGTAACCGGACACGGCGCTGCTGCCGGCGGCCCGTGATGGCCGCGCAGGCGAGGTCCAGACGCGATGCTGGATTCCCGCTTCCGCGGCAGTGACCGAAAAACTGGATTGGCTTGAACCATGGAGATCTTCGGCGTCCCCCTCAATGCCCTCTATGCCCAGCTGCTGCTCGGGCTGATGAACGGGTCGTTTTACGCGATCCTGAGCCTGGGGCTGGCGGTGATTTTCGGGATGCTGAACATCATCAACTTCACCCACGGCGCCCAGTACATGATGGGGGCGTTCGTGGCGTGGGTCCTGCTCAGCCGGTTCGGGGTGAATTACTGGCTGGCGCTGGTGCTCTCGCCGCTGATTGTGGCGGCGGTAGGCATCGTGATCGAGCGCACCATGCTTAAACGCCTCTACCATCTCGATCACCTCTACGGGCTGCTCCTGACCTTCGGACTGGCGCTGGTGATCGAGGGTCTGTTCCGGGTGCAGTACGGTATCTCCGGCGAGGCCTACCCCGTCCCCGAAGCGCTGACGGGCGGTACGGACCTGGGGTTCATGTTCCTGCCCAATTACCGGGGCTGGGTCGTGGTGGCCTCGCTGGTGGTGTGCTTTGCCACGTGGTACATCATCGAGCGCACCAAGCTCGGTTCCTACCTGCGCGCCGGGACCGAGAACCCCAAGCTGCTCCAGGCCTTCGGCATCAACGTGCCCCTCATGATCACACTCACCTACGGGTTCGGGGTCGCCCTGGCGGCCTTCGCCGGCGTACTGGCAGCGCCCATCTTCCAGGTCAATCCCCTGATGGGCTCCAACCTCATCATCGTCGTGTTCGCGGTGGTGGTGATTGGCGGCATGGGTTCGATCCTCGGATCCATCGTCACCGGTCTCGGGTTGGGCCTCGTCGAGGCGCTGACCCGGGTCTATTATCCCGAGGCGTCGGCCGTGGTGATCTTCGTGATCATGGCCGTCGTTCTTCTGCTCCGGCCCGCGGGTCTGTTCGGGCGCGAAAGCTGAGACGCATGAAAATCAGTGGCAACCTGATCGCTTCGTTCGTCCTGTTCGGGCTGCTGCTGCTTGCGCCCCTGGCCCGGGAGGCGATTTATCCGGTGTTTCTGATGAAGGTGATGTGCTTCGCCCTGTTCGCGAGCGCATTCAACCTGCTGCTGGGCTACACTGGGCTGTTGTCCTTTGGCCACGCCGCGTTCCTGGGCGCGGCGGGCTACGTCACCGGCTACACCATCAAGGCCCTGGGTTTCCCCACGGAGCTCGGCCTGATGGCGGGGACGGTGACAGCGGGTCTGCTCGGGTTTATCTTCGGCAGCCTTGCGATCCGTCGCTCGGGCATCTATTTCGCAATGATCACCCTGGCCCTGGCCCAGATGGTGTTTTTCCTCGCCCTGCAGATGAAATTCACCGGGGGCGAGGACGGGCTGCAGGGGATACCCCGAGGCAAGCTCTTGGGCTTCATCGACCTGCGCGACGATATCAACCTTTACTATTTCGTACTGGCGATATTTGGTGGCGGTTTCTGGCTCATCTATCGCACCATTCACTCGCCCTTTGGCCAGGTGTTGAAGGCGATTCGCGAGAACGAGCCGCGGGCGGTGTCTCTGGGATACGACGTGTCCAAGTACAAGCTGGTCGCATTCGTGATTTCAGCCGCGCTTTCAGGACTGGCCGGGTCCACCAAGTCCGTGGTTCTGCAACTCGCGTCCCTCACCGACGTGCACTGGCATATGTCGGGGTCGGTGGTGCTGATGACGCTGCTGGGGGGCGTGGGGACGGTGCTGGGGCCGGTGGTCGGCGCCGCCACGGTGATCGGGCTGGAAAACAAGCTCGGCGACCTGGGCAACTGGCTCGCCGGAGCGACCGGGATCAATGCCCTGTCCACCATCGGCGAGGCGGTGACCATCGTGACCGGCCTGATTTTCGTGGTTTGCGTGCTCACCTTCCGGCGCGGGATTGTCGGCGAGCTCGCGGCGCTGGTGAAGAGATCGGGAGTCAACGTCAAATCGGAGTGAAGGGATGAAAGTCTTGGTAGCTGTAAAACGCGTGGTGGACTACAACGTCAAGGTCCGCGTTAAGGCGGACGGGACCGGCGTGGAGACCGCAAACGTCAAGATGTCCATGAACCCTTTCGACGAGATCGCGGTGGAGGAGGCGATCCGGATGAAAGAGGCGGGAGCCGCCGGCGAACTGGTGGCGGTGTCTCTGGGGCCGTTGGCGTGCCAGGAGACGCTGCGCACTGCGATGGCCATGGGCGCCGACCGCGCAATCCTGGTGGAGACTGACGCCGAGTTGCAGCCCTTGGCGGTGGCGAAGCTGCTCAGGGCGGTGGTGGAGAAGGAGCAGCCGCAGCTGGTCATTCTCGGCAAGCAGGCCATCGACGAC
>DKBC01000251.1 GCA_002451065.1 Betaproteobacteria bacterium UBA6910 | reverse complement strand
GCGCGCACCGGCAAGATCGGGGACGGCAAGATCTTCGTCTCCTCCGTGGAGCAGGTGGTGCGCATTCGCACCGGCGAGACCGGGGAATCGGCAGTCTGAGAATCAGCGGACCCGGATCCGTCGGGCGTTAGCTCAGGTTTTCGGCTCAGGCCTTCAGCAGCACCATCAGCGCCCCGCTGCCTCCGTCCACGGAGCGCGCCTGGCAGAAAGCCAGAACCTCGTCGCGCCGGGCCAGCCAATGGCGGACCTTGGCCTTGAGCACCGGTTCCCGGTTTTTCGACCCCAGGCCCTTGCCGTGGATGATGCGCACGCAGCGCAGACCCTCGGCCAGGCATTGGTTGAGGAAATCCCCCAGGGAAAGCCTCGCCTCCATGCGGTTCATGCCATGCAAATCCAACTCCGCCTGGATCACCCACTGTCCCCGCCGCAGGTGGCGGATGATCTGGCGCGGCAGGCCCGGGCGCAGGAAAAACGTCTCGTCCCCGAACTCGACGTCCCAACTCGGCGGCTCGGTGAGAGACTCGGCCAGAGCTTCCCGCTCGTCGCGCCAAGTCTGGTAGGGCAGGGGGCGGGCCCGGCGGGGCGCATGCAGCACCCGCCCGTGGTCGGGCAGGGGCGCCACATCCTTGAACGCCTCCTCCAGGAAAGCAGATTCGTCGGGCGGCAGGTTTGTCGGTCCCGGTCTCTTCACGTTCATGTTGAGAGACTGCGGTGGAGGGCCCCGGTTCCTCAGCCGAGGCTGTCGAGATATTTTTCCGCGTCCAGGGCGGCCATGCAGCCGGTGCCGGCGCTGGTCACCGCCTGCCGATAGACGTGGTCCTGGACGTCTCCCGCCGCGAAGACCCCCGCAATGCTGGTGGCCGTGGCGCCGCCTTCGCGCCCGCCCCGGGTGATGATATAGCCTCCCTCCATGTCCAGCTGCCCCTCAAAGATCTGGGTGTTGGGCTGGTGGCCGATCGCGACGAACAGGCCCTGTACCGCGATGTCCCGGGTGCTCCCGTCCTGGGTGCTCTTGATGCGCACGCCGGTCACTCCGCTCTTGTCCCCCAGCACTTCCTCCAGGGTGCGGTGCAGCTCCAGGGCCACCTTGCCGGCTTTCACCCTCTCCATCAGCTTGTCCACCATGATCTTTTCGGCCCGGAATTTGTCCCGGCGATGGATCAGGGTGACCTTGCTCGCGATGTTGGAGAGGTAGAGGGTTTCCTCCACGGCGGTATTGCCCCCACCCACCACCGCCACCTCCTGGCCCTTGTAGAAGAAGCCGTCGCAGGTGGCGCATGCGGAGACGCCCTTGCCCATGAATTCCTTCTCGGACGGCAGGCCCAGATACTTGGCGGAGGCGCCCGCGGCGATGACCAACGCGTCGCAGGTGTAGGTGCCGTGGTCGCCTACCAGGGCGAAAGGCCGCTCGTTGAGGCGGGCGGTGTGAATGTGGTCGAAGATCATCTCGGTGCCAAAGCGCTCCGCATGTTTCCGGAATCGCTCCATCAGCTCGGGCCCCTGGATGCCCTCGGCATCCGCCGGCCAGTTGTCCACATCCGTGGTGGTCATGAGCTGCCCGCCCTGGGCAAGCCCGGTGATAAGCACCGGGTTCAGGTTGGCGCGGGCGGCGTACACCGCGGCGGTATAGCCGGCGGGTCCGGAGCCCAGAATCAGGAGTCGGCAGTGTCGGGTGCTCATGGGGATCCTCTTGGTGGCTGTAAGCTTTCCGGTCTATTTGGGGATTTTGGCAGGAAGAACAAGGGCCACTGGCCTGCCAAAAGCATTGCGCTCGCCCCGCATTCCCGCTATTTTACTGTGCAAAATTGCTGAGTTGCTGAGTTGCTGCGGGTAAAATCCGGTCACCGGCCCGCAATCGGCGGCGGCCCGGGAGTATGGTTGTTCGCGATGGCCGACTGGTTTTTCCCGAACTGCGGAATCGGTCCGCGGTTCCTGATGGAGTGGCACCGATGAAGGCACACTGGGAGGAGAACACATGAACGTGGAAGAAGGAAAACGGATAGAAGCGCTGCGCCGGGTACCGCTGTTCTCATCATTGCCCCCTGATCAGATAGCGCTGCTCGCGCGCTATACGGTCACGCGTCAATACCAGAAGGGCGTCATGGCCCTCGCGGAAGGCGCGGAAGCGGATTCCCTGTACGCATTGCTCGCCGGCAGCGTTAAGGTCACCAAGTCCGACGAGGAGGGGGAGGAGGTGATTCTTTCCATACTCAAGCCGGGCGATTTTTTCGGCGAGATGGCCGTCATCGACGAGCATCCGCGCTCCGCCAATATCGTCACCCTCGAGCCTTGCGAGATGGTGGTGGTGGAAAAGAATGAGTTCATGAAATGCCTGGCCGGGAACTTTGATCTCACGGTCCTGATCATGCGCGGGCTGGTCAAGCGCCTCAGGGAAGCGGACAAGCGGATCGAGAGCCTGGCCCTGGTCAACGTCTATGGCCGGGTGGCCCAGATGCTGGTGGAGGTGTCGGAGCCGGTGGGCACCCTGCGCATGGTCAACAAGAAGCTTACCCGCCAGGATATCGCCCGCATGGTGGGCGCCTCCCGGGAGATGGTGAGCCGGGTGCTGCATGATCTCGCCGAGGGCGACTACATCCGCATGGACGGCCGCCGCATCATCCTCCGCGACAAGCTGATCACCTACGCCAACGAGCTGGGCCGGGCCCGCTCGAGCTAGTCCTGCGGGGCTTGCACTCGCGCCGGCGTGCGGCGCGTGGAAGCCGTTTCCCGCCGGGGATATAATTCCCGCGAATGCTCCTCTTGGCGCGGGATGTTTTCCTCTAATAGGCCGATGGCTGCCCGGCAGCGGCGCGATAATCCGCTGCCGCCCCGGCTCGCCTCCCTGATCCGTGAATCCCTCTGGCTGGTGCTGGTGGCGGCGGCGCTTTACGTGGCGCTCGTGCTCTACACCTACGCTCCCGGGGATCCCGGGTGGTCCCGCAGCGGGCGAGGGGATGCGGTGACCAACGCTGGCGGGCTGGTGGGCGCCTACATGGCGGACCTGCTGCTATACCTGCTGGGAGCGTCTGCATGGTGGTGGGTGCTGTTTTTCGGCTTCACCCTGCTGTGGAGCTACCGGCGGATCGAGACCAGCGGCGGCGTCATCGATCGCAGGCCGTTCTTTGTTTCGCTCACCGGATTCGTAATCCTGTTGCTGGCGTCAAGCGGCCTGGAGGCGTTGCGGCTCTACAGCCTCAAGGCCCAGCTGCCCCTGGCACCGGGCGGCGTGCTGGGCGCCATGGTGCGGGATGGGGCGTTGCGTTCTTTCGGATTTACCGGCGCCACCCTGGTACTGCTGGCGGTGATGGTTGCCAGCTTCAGCCTGTTCAGTGGGCTGTCCTGGCTCAAGCTCGCCGAAAAGGTCGGTGGCTGGCTGGAGGGGGGCTGGTTCGGTGCGCGCCAGCTATGGAGCGCCTGGCAGGACCGCAAGGTCGGTGCCAAGGCCAGCACCCGGCGCGAGGCTCTGGTGCTGGAGGAGAAGCGGCGGCTCGAGGACCACGCGCCGGTCCGCATCGAGGCCCCCGTGGCGGAGATCAAGAAATCCGAGCGGGTCCAGCGGGAAAAGCAGAAACCGCTGTTTGAGGAACTGCCCGACTCCCCGCTACCGCCCCTGGCGCTGCTGGACGAGGGGCCCGCCGACCTGGAGGCGGTTTCCGCGGAGACCCTGGAGTACACGTCGCGGCTCATCGAGCGCAAGCTGACGGACTTCGGCGTGGTGGCCAAGGTGGTCGCCGCATATCCCGGCCCGGTCATCACGCGCTACGAAATCGAGCCCGACCCGGGAGTGAAGGGTAGCCAGATCGTGAACCTGGCCAAGGACCTGGCCCGGTCCCTCTCGGTGTATGCGATCCGAGTGGTGGAAACGATTCCCGGAAAGACCCACATGGGCCTGGAAATCCCGAACCCCAAACGCCAGTGGGTCAAACTCTCGGAACTTCTCACGTCCCAGGTGTACGCGGAGATGGCCTCGCCCCTGACCCTGGCCCTGGGCAAGGACATCGCGGGTCACCCGGTGGTGGCGGATCTGGCCAAGATGCCCCATGTCCTGGTGGCGGGAACCACGGGATCCGGGAAGTCCGTTGCCATCAACGCCATGATCCTATCCCTGATCTACAAGGCGACGCCGAGCCAGGTGCGACTGATCCTGGTGGATCCCAAGATGCTTGAGCTTTCCGTATACCAAGGGATACCCCACCTGTTGGCGCCGGTGGTTACCGACATGAAGCAGGCAGCCAACGCGCTGCTGTGGTGCGTGAACGAAATGGAGCGCCGCTTCAGGCTAATGTCGGTGTTCGGGGTGCGCAACGTGGGCGGCTTCAACCAGAAGCTGAGGGAAGCGGCCAAGGGCGGCACGCCCCTGGTGAATCCGTTGACTCCCGAGAATCCGGAAATCCTGGAAGAGATGCCCACCATCGTGGTCGTCATCGACGAATTGGCGGACCTGATGATGGTGGCGGGCAAGCGCGTCGAGGAACTCATTGCGCGCCTGGCCCAGAAGGCCCGGGCCGCCAGCGTGCATCTCATCCTGGCTACCCAGCGGCCGTCGGTGGACGTGATCACGGGGCTGATCAAGGCCAACATTCCGGCCAGGGTCGCGTTCCAGGTTTCAAGCCGGGTGGACTCCCGTACCATCCTGGACAACATGGGCGCCGAGGCCCTGCTGGGCCAGGGCGACATGCTGTACCTGCCGCCCGGTGTCGGCCACATGCAACGCGTCCACGGCGCGTTCGTGTCCGACCAGGAGGTGCACCGGGTGGTGGAATACCTGAAGTCCCAGGGGGAACCTCATTATTTCGAAGGCGTCCTGGAATCTCCGGAGGAAGGCGGGGGAGAGGGCCTCGGGGCGGATGCGGTGGACGCCGAATCAGATCCCCTCTACGACGAGGCAGTGGCCGTTGTGCTGAAGTCCCGGAGGGCCTCGATCTCATTGGTGCAGCGGCACCTTCGCATCGGGTACAACCGTGCCGCGCGCCTCATCGAACAGATGGAGCGGGCGGGCCTGGTTTCGTCCATGCAAGCCAACGGTAATCGGGAGATCCTGGTTCCCGCGGCGCAGGACAATTAGGCCCGCTCCTGCTCCCATGTCGCATCGACCAATCAAAAGCCTGCTCCTGCTGATGCTGGTATTGGCGCCGGGCGCCCAGGCCGGCGGGATCGAACGGCTGAGGACGTTCGTGTCGGAGACGCGTTCGGGCCAGGCCCGTTTCGAGCAGGCGCTCCGGGATCGCACCGGGAAGACGGTGCAAAATGCCAGCGGCATCTTCCAATTCCAGCGGCCGGGCCGTTTCCGCTGGGCTTACGAGAAGCCCTATGAACAGCTCATCGTGGGAGACGGCACGCGGTTCTGGGTGTACGACAAGGACCTCAGTCAGGTGACGGTGAAGAAGCTGGACCAGGCCCTGGGCTCCAGCCCGGCGGCGCTGCTGGCAGGAAGCGACGACATCGAGGCGGCGTTCACCCTGGTGGACGCCGGTGTGCAAGACGGGCTGGAATGGGTCCGGGCGGTGCCCAGGAACCGGGAGGCCGGCTTCGACTCGGTCAAGATGGGCTTCGACCAGCGGTCGCAGCCCGCGGCCATGGAACTCAAGGATCAGTTCGGGCAGACCACGCTGCTCAAGTTCGCCGATGTCGAAAAGAACCCGAACCTATCGCCCGACCTCTTCACTTTTGCGCCGCCCAAAGGTGTCGATGTGGTGGGCGAATGAAAATCACGGGCGGCGGGGGCAACCGCAAGCCAGGATCCGTGAAACGCGAAGACCCAAGATTTCGCGACGCATTCACCTAGCCGGCATCCATAGATTCCGGAACGTGCTTTGCGTGCGGTTGCCTTCAGTCTTTGACGGGCGCCTGTGACACTGGTGACGACATCTCCGTGAGCGACCTGTTCTCCAAGACTCTGCCGGAAGCCCCGCTTGCGGAACGGCTGCGGCCTCAGCGCCTGGAGGAGGTCATCGGACAGGCCCACCTGCTGGGACCGGGCAAGCCTCTGCGCCTGGCCTTCGAGTCCGGCAAGCTCCACTCCATGATTCTGTGGGGACCGCCGGGAACCGGCAAGACCACTCTCGCGCGGCTCATGGCCCAGGCCTTCAACGCGGATTTCATCGCCCTCTCTGCCGTGCTCTCGGGGGTAAAGGACATCCGGGACGCCATCGCGCGGGCGGAGATGACCCTGCAGGCCAGCGGCCGCCACACCATCCTGTTCGTGGACGAGGTGCACCGATTCAACAAGTCCCAGCAGGACGCCTTCCTGCCCTACGTGGAGCAGGGGCTGGTGACGTTCATCGGGGCCACCACCGAGAATCCGTCATTCGAGGTGAACAGCGCGCTGCTGTCCCGGGCCCAGGTGTATGTGCTGCGCGCCCTCTCGGAAGAGGAGCTCGAGCAGTTGTTCGACCGGACTTTGAGGCTGGCGCTCGGCCACCTGCAATTCGATGACGACGCACGGCGCGCCCTGGTGGGGCTGGCGGACGGAGACGCTCGCCGACTGCTCAATCTCCTGGAGCAGGTGGACACCGCGGCCGGCACCGCCGATGTGGCCGCGGTGGACCAGGCATTGGTGGAGCAGGCGTTGTCCCGCAGTGTCCGCCGCTTCGACAAGGGGGGCGACGAGTTCTACGACCAGATCTCCGCCCTGCACAAGTCGGT
>DKBC01000092.1:16500-21683 GCA_002451065.1 Betaproteobacteria bacterium UBA6910 | reverse complement strand
CTGCCACGGCGTGCTGCGCAAGGGGGCCACCGGGAAGCCCCTGACCCCCGAGATCACACTCGAAAAGGGCACCGAATACCTCAAGGTCTTCATCGCCTACGGCTCCCCCGCCGGCATGCCCAACTGGCAGACCTCGGGCGAACTCACGGAGCAGCAAGTGGACCTGATGGCGCGCTACGTCCAGCAGACGCCTCCGCAGCCCCCCGAGTTCGGCATGAAGGAGATGAAGGCCACATGGAAGGTGATGGTGCCGCCGGAGCAGCGGCCCAAGAAGAAGATGAACAATTACAACCTGGACAACATCTTCTCCACCACCCTGCGCGACAGCGGCGAGGTGGCACTCATCGACGGCGACACCAAGAAGATCATCAACATCGTCAAGACCGGCTACGCGGTGCACATCTCGCGCCTGTCGGCCTCCGGGCGCTACCTCTACGTGATCGGCCGCGATGCCAAGGTCAACCTCATCGACCTGTGGATGGAGAAGCCCGACAACGTCGCCGAGATCAGGATCGGTCTCGAAGCGCGTTCGGTGGACACCTCCAAGTACAAGGGCTACGAGGACAAGTACGCCATCGCCGGTTCCTACTGGCCGCCCCAGTATACGGTAATGAAGGGCGACACCCTGGAACCCCTCAAGATCGTGGCCACCCGGGGCATGACGGTGGACACCCAGGAATACCATCCCGAGCCGCGCGTGGCATCCATCGTGGCCTCTCACTTCAAGCCCGAGTTCGTGGTCAACGTCAAGGAGACCGGCAAGATCCTCATGGTCAACTACGCGGACATAGACAACCTTACCGTCACGGAAATCGGCGCCGCCCGCTTCCTGCATGACGGCGGCTGGGACGCGTCCAAGCGTTATTTCCTGGTGGCCGCCAACCAGTCCAACAAGATCGCGGTGGTGGACGCCAAGGAAGGCAAGCGGGAAGCGCTCATCGACGTGGACAAGATCCCCCACCCGGGCCGCGGCGCCAACTTCGTGCATCCCAAGTACGGCCCGGTCTGGGCCACCGGACACCTGGGCAGCGAGAAGGTCGCCATCATCGGCACCGATCCCCAGAAGCACAAGGCGAACGCCTGGAAGGTGGTTCAGTACCTTGACGGCCAGGGCGGTGGCAACCTGTTCATCAAGACCCATCCCAAGTCCAGCCATCTCTATGTGGACACGCCCCTCAATCCTGACGCCAAGGTCAGCCAGTCGATCGCCGTTTTCGACATCAAGGATCTTTCCAAGAAGCCCGTGATCCTGCCGATCGCCGATTGGGCGCAACTGGGAGAAGGGGCCAAGCGGGTGGTTCAGCCGGAATACAACAAGGCCGGCGACGAGGTGTGGTTCTCGGTATGGAGCGCCAAGAACCAGGAATCGGCGGTGGTGGTGGTGGACGACAAGACTCTTAAGCTCAAGACCGTGATCAAGGATCCCAAGCTCATCACGCCGACAGGTCACTTCAACGTGTACAACACCCAGCACGACATCTACTGACCTCGGGTGATGTCACCAGAGCGGGCGGGGCACAGCCCCCGCCCGCGTTTTCGCATTTGGCGCCCGGCCTCGGGATTTAAGATGAATCAAGGCACTTGCCGGGGCTCTGCGACTAGACTTTGACAATGATGTGCGCCCTTATCCGAAGCGTCCTCGGGGTGTTCGGGGCCGGGCTGGCGGCGAGCGTGCTTGCGGGAAACCCGGCGCCGGCGGATCCCGGCGCCTCGCCCTTCGGGCGGAGGGACAGCGCCCGGCGCGCAGAACTCCTGAACATGGTGCGCCAGGATTGCGGCTCCTGCCACGGCCTCACCATGAAGGGGGGACTCGGCCCGCCGCTGCTGCCGGAAACCCTTTCCGGTAAGGACCGGGAGGGTCTCGCCTTTACGGTGCTCTATGGCAGGCCCGGCACCCCCATGCCACCCTGGAGAGACTACGTCACCGAACCGGAGGCGCGCTGGATCGTGGACCAACTGTTGAAGGGGCTGCCGGATGGGCACTAGCCGTATGCTGCTGGCGGTGCTTGCCGGCACGGTCGCCGGCTGCGCCACGCCCGGCGAATTGCGCGGCACCGGCGACCTGGGCGTGGTGATCGAGCGCGCGGCGGGCCGGGTGCAGGTCGTGGACACCAGTTCCCGAAAATCCCTCGGCACTGTCGAGGGACTCGGAGACTTGTCCCACGCCTCCGCGGTGTTTTCCCGGGACGGCCGCTACGCCTACGTGTTCGGGCGCGACGGCGGCCTCACCAAGGTGGATCTGCTGGGCCGGCGCATCGCGAAGCGCGTGGTCCAGGCGGGCAACTCCATCGGGGGCTCCATTTCCCAGGACGGCCGCCTGGTGGCGGCCCAGAATTACGAGCCCGGCGGGGTGAAGGTGTTCGATGCCGAAACCCTGGAACTGGTCGCGGACATTCCCGCCGCCTACGGTCGCGCGGGAAAGCGCTCCAAGGTGGTGGGACTGGCGGACGTGCCGGGCAACCGCTTTGCCTACGCCCTGTTCGATGCGGGTGAAATCTGGATCGCGGACCTCAGTGACCCGAAGCAACTCCGGGTCAAGAAATTCACGGGCATAGGCAAGGAACCCTACGATGGCCTCATCACCCCCGATGGGCGCTGGTACCTGGCGGGACTGTTCGGCGAGGACGGGCTCGCCCTGGTGGATACCTGGAATCCCGATGCAGGCGTGCGCCGGGTGCTGGACGGCTACGGGCGCGGGCAGGAAAAGCTCCCCGTGTACAAGATGCCTCATCTGCGGGGATGGGCCATCGCCGGCGACCTCGCTTTCCTGCCGGCAGTTGGGCGCAACGAAGTGCTGATCGCCGACACCCAGTCCTGGGTGGAAGTCGGCCGGGTTCCTGTCCACGGCCAACCGGTATTCGTCATGGCGCAGCCGGACGGACGGCGGGTGTGGGTCAATTTCGCTTTCCCGAAGAATGACACGGTGCAGGTCATAGACGTGCCCACCCGCACCGTGGTGCAGAGCCTGAAGCCGGGGAAGGCGGTCCTGCACATGGAATTCACGCCCCGCGGCGAAGCGGTCTGGATCTCGGCGCGGGACGACGACAGGGTGCTGATCTACGACACCGCCAGTTTCGTCCAAATCGGGGCACTGCCCGCCGACAAGCCCAGTGGGATCTTCTTCACCAGCCGCGCCTGGCGCATCGGGATGTGAGCCCGCCATGAACAGCGTCCAGGAACGCCTGCTCAACGAATTCCAGAGGGACTTCCCCTTGGAACCCGAGCCGTTCCGCGCCATCGCGGGAGAGCTCGGTGTCACGGAAGAGGAAATTCTGGGACTGTTGACCGGGTTCCAGTCCGAGGGCCGGGTGAGCCGGGTGGGCGTCGTGTTCCGGCCCAACGTGGTTGGCGTAAGCACCCTGGCCGCCCTGGCGGTTCCCGAGGAGGATCTGAGCAAGGCAGCCCGCGTCGTGAGCGAACTGCCGGAGGTGAACCACAACTACGAGCGGGAGCACCGCTATAACCTGTGGTTCGTGGTTGCGGCGCCGGACGCCGAGGGTCTTACCCGTGCGCTGGGTGCTGTCGAAAACCGGACGGGCCTCAAGCCCCTGGTGTTGCCGCTGGTCAAGGAATATCACATCGACCTGGGATTCGACATGCGCCACGGCGCAAGAGCGGAGCTGCGCGCGGCACACCACCCGCCCCGGTGCACCATGGAAACCCTCCCCGGCGAGGACGAGCCCGCGCTGCTGGCCGCAGTCCAGTCCGGTTTTCCTCTGGTGTCGCGGCCATTCGCGGAGATCGGGACCCGCGCCCAGATGCCCGAGCAAAACGTCATCGCCCGGCTCCGGGACTGGGTCGAAAGCGGGGTCGCCCGTCGCATTGGCATCGTGGTGCGCCACCACGAGCTGGGCTACCGGGCCAACGCCATGGTGGTGTGGGACGTGCCGGACTCTTTGGTCGACGCCGCGGGCCGCTGCGTCGCGCGCCAGCCTTTCGTCACCCTGTGCTACCGGCGTCCCCGGAGGCTACCGGACTGGCGCCACAACCTCTTCTGCATGATCCACGGGCGGGACCGACACACCGTCTTGGGCCATGTGCAAACCCTGCGCGAAATCTGCGGCCTTGCCGAGTCGCCCCACGAGGTCCTGTTCAGCCGCCAGCGCTTCAAACAGACCGGTGCCCGCTATGCAGCCTGAAATGGACGACCTGGACCGCGCCGTGATCAACCGCCTCCAGGCCGGCTTTCCGGTGTGCGACCGCCCCTTCGCGTCAGTCGCTGAGGGCATCGGACTCAGCGAGGACGAGCTGATTGCCCGCGTAGCGGGCCTCCTGGAGCGGGGTATCCTCACGCGCTTCGGGCCTCTTTATAACGCCGACCGCATGGGCGGCGCGTTCACCCTGGCCGCCCTGAGCGTTGCCGCGCCGGACGTCAACCGGGTAACGGCGATCCTTGATGCGCTGCCCGAGGTCGCCCACAACTACGAGCGGGAGCACCCCTGGAACCTGTGGTTCGTGCTCGCCACCGACTCGCCCGATGGGATCGGCAAGACCATCGCCCGCATCGAGGCGGAAACCGGCCACCCGGTGCTCAATCTTCCCAAGGAGCGGGAGTACTTCGTGGAACTCAAGCTCGGCGCCTGATATGACTGGCAGCCTGGACGCCATTGACCGCAGTATCGTCGTTGCCACCCAGGGCGGGCTGCCCCTGACACCGCGTCCCTACCACGCCATAGCGGAGCGGGTGGGTCTGCCTGCGGATGAGGTCATGGAACGGATCAAACGCATGCTGGCGAGCGGCGTGATCCGGCGCATCGGCGCCGTGCCCAATCATTACGCCCTGGGCTATCGCGCCAATGGCATGTCCGTATGGGACGTTTCCGACGAGCGTGTCGACGAACTGGGAGTGCGGATCGGCACTCTGGATTTCGTAAGCCACTGTTACCGCCGTCCGCGCCGCCTCCCGGGATGGCGCTACAACCTGTTTGCCATGGTCCACGGAAAAAGCCGTGACGAAGTGCAACGGAAGGTCGCTGAAATCGCCGCCCTGCTCGGGGACGCAAACCGCGGCCACGAGGTGATCTACAGCACCCGAATCCTTAAGAAAACCGGGCTGCGGCTGACGAAACCGTCACGCGTTTGACATAAGTCAGGGAATCGCACACCCTTCCAGCCTTAGAATGCCTTGACTTCCCGGAAAGCTCCCATGTTCCGCATCTCCCAATTCATGCAGGAAATCGCCC
>DKBC01000092.1:0-16484 GCA_002451065.1 Betaproteobacteria bacterium UBA6910 | reverse complement strand
TCCGGCGCTGCAATCTCGCCTGCAAGCATTGCTACTCCATTTCCGCGGACAAGGACTTCCCGGGCGAACTCTCCACTCCCGAGGTGTTTGCGGTCATGGATGACCTCAAGCGCTTCCGGGTGCCGGTGCTTATCCTCTCCGGCGGCGAGCCTCTCCTGCGTCGCGATATCTTCCTCATCGCACGGCGCGCCAAGGAGATGGGTTTTTACGTCGGACTCTCCTCCAACGGCACGCTGATCGACGACAGCAACATCGGGCGCATTGCGCAGGTGGGGTTCGATTACGTGGGCGTGAGCCTGGACGGAACTGAGACCACCCATGACCGCTTCCGCCGCAAGGAGGGTGCCTTTCGGGCGTCCCTGGCCGGGATCCGGCTGTGCCGGGATCATCGCATCAAGGTGGGCGTGCGCTTCACCATGACCGAGGACAACGCCCGGGATCTCCCCGCCCTGCTCCAGCTCATCGAGGACGAGGGCATCGACAAGTTCTACCTTTCGCACCTCAACTATGCCGGGCGCGGCAATGTGAACCGCGCCAGCGACGCCTGGCACGAAACCACGCGCCGTGCCATGGACCTGCTGTTCGAAACCTGCTGGGACTATCAACTGCGGGGCCTCGCGAAGGAGTTTGTCACCGGCAACAACGACGCCGACGGCGTTTACTTTCTGCACTGGGTGCGCCGGCGCTTTCCGCATGTTGAGGGGCGCATTCGCGCCAAGCTGGTCCAGTGGGGCGGCAACGCCTCCGGTGTCAACGTCGCCAATATCGACAATCTCGGAAACGTGCACCCCGACACCATGTGGTGGCACCACACCCTCGGCAATGTGCGGGCGCGCTTGTTCTCCGCCATCTGGAGTGACACCACGGATCCTCTGATGGCGGGACTCAAGGGCCGCCCGCGCCGGCTCAAGGGCCGCTGCGGCGCCTGCGCCTATCTGGATATTTGTGGCGGCAACACCCGGGTGCGCGCCGAGCAACTCACCGGCGATCCCTGGGAGGAAGATCCGGCCTGCTATCTCACGGACGAGGAAATCGGTCTCAGCGGATCGCAACAGCGGGTACGCCTCACCCGGTACTCCCGTAAGAAGGCCTTATCGCCTGCGCCTACCCGCGCTTAGGCGGTCCCGACTGATGTCGCTGCGCCGCCTTGGGCAAAGCGCCCTTGCCGCGGGGCTCGCCATCGCGGCATGCCTCGCCTCGGCGGCGGATCCTCAAGTGCTGTATCGGGAGCACTGCGCGAGCTGCCACGGCGCCGAGCGCCTGGGAGGCACCGGGCCCGCCCTGCTCCCGGAAAGCCTGTCCCGGCTCAAGCGCACCGAAGCCGAGAAAGTGGTTGCAGAAGGCCGCCTCGCAACCCAGATGCCGGGTTTCGCGGGCAAGCTCGACGCGGCGGCGATCCAGGCCTTGGCTGCCTATATCTACGGCCCCCCTGCCGTGCCGGTGGCCTGGACCGAAAGCGATATCAGGGCGTCCCGGCTCCAGCTGGCGGACCCAGCAAACCTCCCCGATCGCCCTTCGTTCGAGGCCGATCCCCTCAACCTCTTCGTGGTGGTGGAATCCGGCGACCATCACGTCAGCATCCTGGACGGCGACAAGCTCGAGCCGATGGCGCGCTTTCCCAGCCGTTTTGCACTGCACGGCGGGCCCAAGTTCTCGCCCGACGGGCGCTTCGTTTACTTCGCCTCCCGGGACGGCTGGATCACCAAATACGACCTGTGGAACCTGACCAAGGTGGCGGAGGTACGGGCCGGCATCAACACCCGCAATGCCGCCGTCTCCGGCGACGGAAAGTTCGTCGCGGTGGCGAATTACCTGCCTCATACCCTGGTGATCCTGGACCGGGATCTGAACCTGGTAAAGGTCATTCCCGTCGCCGACAAGGACGGCAAACAGAGCTCCCGCGTTTCGGCGGTCTATGATGCGGCCCCGCGACGGAGTTTTGTCGCGGCCCTCAAGGACGTCAAGGAGGTCTGGGAAGTCTCCTACGACCCGTCGGCGCCGGAAATTCCGGTGGGCATGATCCACGATTTTCAGTACCGGGAAGGCGCCTTCGTCCCGGGCTTCCTCAACCCCAGACGCTCGTTCCCGGACGACTTCCTGGACGATTTCTTTTTCACCCAGGACTACAGCCAGCTGATCGGCGCCTCACGCGAGGGCGCCAGGGGACAGGTGGTGCAACTGGACGTTCGGCGCAAGATCGCTGACGTACCCCTGCCCGGCATGCCGCACCTCGGATCCGGCATCACCTGGGAACGAGCGGGCCGCCCCGTGCTGGCGTCCCCCAATCTCAAGGAGGGCGTGGTAACGGTGCTGGACATCCGGACCTGGAAGCCGATCAAGGAGATCCAGACCCTGGGACCCGGGTTCTTCATGCGCAGCCACGAAAACAGCCGCTACGCCTGGGTGGACGCCATGATGAGCCCGGAGCACAAGGACACGCTCCAGGTCATCGACAAGGAGTCCCTGGAAATCGCGGCCCAGGTTCGCCCCGAGCCGGGCAAGACCGTGGCTCACATCGAGTTTGACCGCTACGGAAAATACGCCCTGGCGAGCCTGTGGGAGGACGATGGCGCCCTGATCGTGTTCGATGCCAGCACGCTCAAGGAGGTCAAGCGCATCCCGATGCGAAAACCGGTCGGAAAGTACAATGTTTATAATAAGATTACTCGGTCCAGTGGGACCAGCCATTAAGAACCGAATCCTGATCCGTGCCAAAAGCCAACGAGCCGCAACCGGCCGTTGCTCCGACTGACCCTTCCTGGAACTGGACCCGCTCCAGCTCCGGCTTTCACCGTTTCATCCGCGGCGCAGCCATTGCCTGGATCGTGCTGCTTGGCGGCGTCGGCGTCACCCTGCTGCAGTGGGGGGCCGCGCGGGAAGCGGTGCAGACCCGGGCCTTGGCGCGCTTCGACCACCGGGTGGAACAGGTCAAGGCAGAAATTGCCCAGCGCCTGCATGAGCCCGAGCACTTGCTGGTCGGCGCGGCCGGCCTGTTTGCCGCGAATTCCCACGTCTCCCGTGCTCAGTGGTCCGATTACGTCCGCACTCTGAACATAACCGAGAACTTCACGGGCGTCCTGGGTGTGGGCTTTCTCGAGTATGTTCCCGCCGGGCTGAAGGATGCTCACGAGCGGCGGGTACGAGCTGATACAGGCCAACCCTACGAGATAACGCCCCAGGGCGAGCGGGACGGCTATTTCCCGGTTGTTTTCCTGGAGCCCTTTCTCGATCGGCAGCAGCGGATGCTGGGCTTCGACCAGGGATCGGTCCCTCTTCGGCGAGGTGTACTGGAACTGGCGCGGGATTCCGGCCACCCAGCCATGACGCCGCGGGTACCCCTGCTACAGGAGGGGTCGGTAGTGGCAGAAGGCATGCTGCTTTTCATGCCCGTATATCGCGGCGAGCCCGAGTCCGTGGAGCAGCGCCGGGCTCACCTCCTCGGCTTCGTCTACACCCTGTTCCGCATGAAGGACCTCATGGCCGGAATCATGTCCCTCGAATCGCCCGAGCTGCGACTCGAGGTGTACGAGGGCGCGCGGCACGATTTCCACGCTTTGCTCTATGCGTCCATCCCCCCGTCGGACCACAACGTGCCGGTTGCCTCGTTTTCCAAGAAGGTCAATCTGTCCTTCGGCGGCCAGACCTGGTCTCTGGCATTTTTCACGCTGCCCGCGTTCGACGCCGCCGTGGGGAGCAGCCAGCCAGTGATCGTGCTCGCCGCCGGCAGCATTATCTCGCTGTTGCTGTTCGCCATCGTGCTCGCCCTGACCCATACCCGGGCCGGTGCGGTGGCCCTCGCCGAGCAGATGACCTCCCGCATGCGCCAGGCGCTCAATCATGCCGAGCAGAGCGAGGCCTACACCCGGGCGGTGATCGATAACGTGCTCGACGCCATCATCACCGTGGATGAGAGCGGCGTGATTGAAAGCTTCAACTTGGCCGCCGAGCGCATATTTGGCTTCGACCAAGACGAAGTGATCGGCCGCAAGGTCAACATGCTGATGCCCGAACCCCACAGCAACCGCCACGACGACTACATCGGCAATTTCCTGCGGACCGGACACGCCAAGATCATCGGAGTGGGGCGCGAGCTCGAAGGACGGCGCAAGAATGGCACCGTCTTTCCCATTGAACTGGGGGTGACCGAACTGCAGGCGCGCGGAAAGCGCAGGTTTATCGGCATCGTTCGCGACATCAGCCGGCGCAAGGCGGCAGAGCAGGCACTGCAGAAGGAGCGGGAGCTGCTGGAAACCCGCGTCCAGGAACGCACAGAGACCCTAACGCGCATTAACGTGGAACTTGGGAAGGCCCGCGAGGACGCGCTGCAGGCGGCGCGCGCCAAGTCCGAGTTCCTGGCCAACATGAGCCANNATCCTGGATTTCTCCAAGATCGAGTCCGGCAAGCTGGAGCTGGAGGAACGGCCCTTCGAAGTTGCCAGCTGCATCGAGGACACCTTCGACCTTGTCGCTCCCAGGGCCACGGAAAAGCAACTCGATCTCCTCTACTCGATCCACCCGGATGTCCCCGCCTTCGTGGTGGGCGACGAGATGCGCATGCGCCAGGTCCTCGTCAACCTGGTCGGAAACGCCATCAAGTTCACCGACCGGGGCGAGGTGTGCGTGTCGGTGCGCAACCTGGGCGACGAGCCGGATGGTTTGCGGCTCGAATTTTCCGTGCGCGACACCGGGATCGGCATCGCGGCTGACCGGCTGGATCGGCTGTTCAAGGCGTTTTCCCAGGCGGACACGTCGACCACTCGCAAGTACGGGGGCACCGGTCTGGGCCTGGTCATCTGCGACCGCCTCACCAAGATCATGGGAGGCGCCATGAGGGTCGAAAGCGAGCCCGGCAGGGGCTCGACTTTCCATTTCACCATCCGGACCCAGCGCGCCCCGATGGTGCCTGCGAGGCGCTACCTGAGCAGCGGGCTTCCCGAGCTTTCGCACCGGCGGGTCCTGGTCGTGGACGACAATCCGACCAACCTTCAGATCCTCGCCGAGCAACTCAGGCGCTGGGGGCTCAAGCCATCCACCGCCAGCACCGCCGAGGAGGCCATCACCCGCGTGGAACGCGGCGAGCATTTCGATCTTGGCCTGCTGGACCTGCACATGCCGGACACAAACGGCATCGCCTTGGCGCGCCGCCTGCGCGGCATCAAGAACGGCGCGGGACTGCCGCTCCTGCTTCTCTCCTCGTCGGCGGCTTACGAAGACGACCAAGCGGCCCGCGCGCTGTTCGAAGCGGTACTCACCAAGCCGGTGAAGCAGTCCCTGCTGTTCGACTCCGTGCTGGAAACCTTGTCAAAGGGCGAAAAGCCCGGAGCGGCTGCAGAGCAGGGCCCGGTCCTCGATGGGGGCCTGGCGCGGCGGCTCCCCCTGCGCATCCTGGTGGCGGAGGACAGCGTGGTGAACCAGAAACTGATGCGCGCCGTGCTGCAAAAAATGGGCTACGCACCTGACGTGGCGGCAAACGGGCTCGAAGCCCTGGACCGGCTGCGGGCCGAGCCCTACGACCTCGTCTTCATGGATCTGCAGATGCCGGAGATGGATGGCCTGGAGGCGACCCGGCGCATCGTGGCCGAAAAGGGAGAGGCGCGGCCCGTGATCGTGGCCATGACCGCCAACGCAATGCACGGGGATCGGGAGCGCTGCCTGGAAGCGGGCATGGATGAATACGTCTCCAAGCCGGTCCTGCCGGAGGCCATTCAGAACGTGATCGAGCGTTTCGGGCCGCGAGGCGCGACCCGTCGTCGGGCGCCTGCCACCGCTCCCTCCGCACCGGTCCTGGATCAGCGCGCCCTGGAGGAACTGCGGCTATTGGACGAGCCGGGGCAGCCGTCCCTGATGAAGGAACTGCTACGGGACTATATTGCCCAGGCCCCCGGCGCCATCGAGCAGATCAAGGTGCTGGCGCGAAACCGCGATCTCGCCGGTCTTGCGCAGAAGGCCCACAAGCTCAATGGCAGCAGCGTCACCTTTGGCGCCCGCGGCGTGGCCGACGTCTGCGCGCGCATCGAGACCCTGGCCAAGGAGGGAACACTGGCGGAACCCGAGGCGCTGGTCTCGGATCTTGAAGCCCGCTTCGCGGAGGCGCGGGCCGAACTGGAACGCGTCGCGGCGGCGTGAGGAGGGGACGCATCAACTGCCGAAGCCATATTTCTGCAGCATTTCCACGTCCAGGATGTGCACCGTTCTTCCCTCGACCCGGATCAGCCGGGCTTCGCTCAATTCGTGCAGAATGCGGGAGAAATGCTCCGGCGTCAGATTCAATCGGGACGCAATTGTTCCCTTGCTGGTGGGCAGGGTCACGTCAACGCTGTGCTTCGCCGGTTCGCCGTCCTCCTCGCGCAGCAGATAACCGATTACCCGCTGGGCGCCGGAGCGCAGCGAATAGGCCTCGACGTCGCCAATCAGCCCATGGAGCCGGCGCGCCAATCCCGCGATCATCTTTTTCGCAAACAGGGGATCGCGCTCCAGTTCCTCGAACACGGTTTTCTTCGCGACATGCAGCAACAGGGAGTCGGCCAGGGCCTGGGCGAAAACAATATAGGGCTTTTCCATGAACATGATGGCTTCGCCGAAGCTCTGGCCGGGCCCGACGATCTCGACCACTTTCTCCGCTCCCTGGGGCGAGGTGAATGCCAGCTTGATCTGGCCGTAGACGACCAGATGAAACCCGTGGCAGGGGTCGCCCTTCTGGAACAGCATCTGCCCCCGGGACACGCTAACCTGCTGGGTGCCGCGGGCGATGCGCTCGATTTCCTCGGAGCCCATCTCCCGGAACAGCGGCAGGTTCGAGAGAAAAGACTGGACCCTGGACTCGCCAGAATTCATGCCCCGCCTCCGCCCCGGTCTTCCCGGGTTCCACCGTCCGGCGCTTCGCGCCCCGCGGCCCCGGGTACGACACGCATCAGCTTGCGGAGCGCGACGGCGTCGATTCGCGCCTCGGCGCTGAAGGTTCCCGCATAGGCTTGGTCTTCCTGCTTGAGTTCGTAACAGTTGGCGCCGCTCACGTCCATCAGCACCGCCGGCATGCCCGCATCGCGGAATGCCCGATGGCGCTTGATGAAAAAGTTGCTGCAGCACATGCCGAGGTAGGCCGGCACCCGCCGCTGCTTCATCTCGGCCAGGGTTTCCACCAGGTGCTCGTAGCGCGTGATGGTGGTCACCTGCATGCCGCGCTCCCGCGCCAATTGATAGGCCTCCCCCACCTCGCACATGCCGCATTCTGCGCAACCGTCCAGGTGCCGCCACTTGCACCACGCGGGCTTCGCGCAATAAGGAACGAGCATGACCCTCACTCGCTCCAGGATCTCCCGCACCCCGCCCTCTTCTCCGCTGCCAAATACCATGAGCGCATTGGCCTCGCTGCGGTCGAGGCCCAGGACCCGGGTTGCCGCGCTTTTCTCCGCGGTGAGTTGCAGTACCCGCACCAGGTCCCCGGGTCCAAACCCCACCATGTCCGCGGGGTGCTCCTGGAAGAAAGAGTCCACGAAACGCGGAACCAGACCCACCGGCAGGCCGGAAAGCGCCTGGGCCAGGGCCCTCAGGCGCTCCGGGGGATCGATGTGCAGGTCGCCGGCAAGTTTCACGCGGCGGAAGCGCGCGCCGTTCTCCAGGAAATCGGCCCGGGCGCGCACGGTGGCGCCTTGCCCCTTCCATACCGCCTCGTATTCTCCCTCCTCGTCGCCGACCCAGCCCGCGGACTCCCCCGGTTCGCTCGCTCCGTTCCCCTTGCCCGCGGCAGGTCCGTAGCGCCGCTCATTTTTCTGATCGCGCCGGAGCCGGATTCCGAGCACCGTGGCTAGGCCACGCTCCAGGGCAGCCCGAACCGCCTCCATCGCCGGTATCTCACCGAGACACTCCTTCACCGTGGCGAGCCGGTCCCGGGCCGCGGACAAGCCATCGGGGGACAGCTTTTCCGTCGGCACGCGCAAGGTCTCGAGCATGGAGCGGATATCGGCATTCAGCAGCACAGTTCCCTGCAACATCACCGCGGGTCCTTCGCAAACCCCGAACACGCTGGCGATCTTGCGTCCACCCACCTCCAGGTCATTGGGAGACTTGAACCGCGCCTCGATGCCCAATTGACGCAGCCCCTCAGCCACCGCGCTCCCGGCACGCTCCAACAAGGCGCGGACGCCAAACGCGCGCCACGCCGCGGGGCGCCGCAGAATCAGGGTGAACTGCAGGCAATCGGGATCCAGGTACAACGCGCCGCCCCCGGTTGGGCGGCGCATCACCTGGATTCCGCGTCGCGCGCAGTACTCGAGCCTGATCTCCCGCTCGGCAGCCTGGTACCGACCGATGCTGGCGGCCTGCCGGCTGCGATGAAAGCGCAAATGGTCTGCACCCTCGCCGCGGGCCACACGGCGCAGCCCGTCGCAATCCATTGCGTTATTCTCGATCGCGGATCGAAGGCCGGTATCCACGACCGGGATCGCGCGGGCGTCAATCGGGCTCATGTATCGGTTGTTGTCCCAGGTCCAAGGATACGGTGACATCTGGTGCGGAACGACAGCAAAAAGGGCCTTTCGCACCGGCAATGGGTGTTTCGCGAACGAACTCGGTATTTTAGTCGGGCGTCCCGCGCAATGCACCCGCCGCCGCATTGTGGATTAAACAAGCTCGCGCCGCTAGAATGACAGCCTTTCTGCCAGGAATTATTTTCTATGCGTCGGGTGCCTTTGCCCGGCAAAGTGGATACTGCGTTGGGGATATTCATGACGAAGAAAGTACTCGCCCTGTTCGCCTTCGTGCTTTGGTTGCCGCTTGCCTTGGCCGGCGACGATTTTGGGGCCGGCCTCGCCGCCTTCAACAAGGGCGAGTACGGCAAGGCCCTTGCCGTCTTCAAGAAGCTGGCGGACCAGGGCAATCCGGACGCGCAGCTCAAGCTCGGCTTGATGTATCACTACGGCCTGGGGACCAAGGAGAACGATGCGCTCGCTTTCGGCCTGATCCGCAAATCGGCGGAGCAGGCCAACGCCGATGCCCAGTTCCAGCTGGCTAACATGTACCTTTATGGATTCGGCGTCCCCAAGAAAGAGACTGATCCGGATCTCCAGGCGGTTCAGTGGTATTTCAAGGCCGCGCTCCAGGGCCATGCCGATGCCCAGTACAACCTTGGGCTGATGTTCCTCGCCGGCAAAGGTGTCCAGCAAAGCCATGAGGAAGGGGTAAAGTGGATCACCCGCGCCGCGGAGCAAGGCCATCCGGGCGCCCAGGCTTTTCTAGGCAGCTACAAGTAATCCCTTCCCCGTCACCGGAAGCTCGCCCGTTCGCCGCGGGAGAGCGCCTGCAGCGCGCTTAGAATCTCGGGCGCATCCCACTCCCTGGGACCTACCAGCCGGGCCGCCAGCCGGCCGTCGGGACCGACGATGAAGGTTTCCGGAAAGCCCACCACCGCGAGGCGGCCGTTGGCGATCGCCATGTCCGGGTCCGCGTAGTTCGGGAAGGCGATCCGGTTCTGGAGCACGAACTCCCGTGCCAGGTTGAGATCCCGGTCCACGGTCAGTCCCGCGATCATGACCCGCCGCGGATCAACCGCCGCCGCAAGCCGCTGCAGGCTGGGCATCTCCCGCCGGCACGGAGGACACCAGGTCGCCCACACGTTGAGTACCAGCACCCGGCCGTCGCGTCCGGCCGTTTCCATGGGCGCGCCATCGAGACTTGTCAGGGAAAGGTCGGGAAACGGCTGTCCGGGGGCGAGACGGGCTTCATGCTCGGGCGCGCAGGCCGCTAGGGCCAGGGCTAATCCCAGCAGGAGCAGCGTCGCGGCCCTCCCGAGGAATCGCTCCCGCAACGCTCTAGAGACTTGGGGCTCCATCATTGGACACGGCGCGGCCGTCAGGGGCATCCGGACCGCCCAACGCAAAGCGGGAATTATATGCTGCCGCGTCTTGGAATTACGGCAGCGCCGAAAGCAGCGCGACGAGCTCCGCGCCCGGCCCGGCATCGGGCAGGAAATGAAGTGCCGTGAATGCAGCCAGCGTGACCCCGAAGCCAGCGATCACGTGAGTGGCGAGCGTGTTGCCCGCCATGGATCGCGTAAAGATGCGATAGGCAAGAAACCCGAACACCACCACGACGCCCACCGCCCAGGCGTTCAACGCCAGCCCGCGCCAGGTCAGGGCCGTCGCATCAATGCTCCATCCGCTGAGGAACAGGGCAGCCACCAGGAACACCGGCAGGCCGAAGGCGATCAGGCCGACGATCATCGCATACAGGGACCACAAGCCTGGAATACGGCGCTTGGAGAGAAACTCCGAGCGCCCCTCCCGCTCGGCCTGGGAGCGGAACAAGTAAAGAAAACTCAAGAGGGCCGCAGCAAGGAACGCGCCGTAGCCGATCACCTGTGCCAGGAGGTAAGCCACCCCCCAATAACCGCCCAGGCCCGTGAACGCAGCGAAGCCCTGCCCCGCGGGCCCATGGTTGATGAGCCAGATCTGGGCCGCCACCCCGCACATGACCAGCGGCATCAGGAAGGCCCCAGCCGCAGCGGTGCGAAACGCCTGCTCCGCCAAAAGGCCACTCACCACCAGCACCACCGTGACCAGCGCCACCAGCTCGAACGCGTTGGTATGCGCGGTGATAATCACGCGGTCCGATTCCGCCCACCCTATCGAGCGCATCAGCAGGTCCACCACCAGCAGCGCGGCGCCCCCGAGAGCGAGTCCCGGCGAGAGGCGGCGCACGGTCTCGTTTTCCAGCCATAGGTTGGTGAAGTAAAGGGCCGTGGAGGCCGCGAGCAGGGAGTTTGCCGCCGTGGCCAAATGGTAGCCCGGGACGCTCAGCCCGGCGGCCACCAGGGCTCGCGCGTCCTCGAAGTAGTGCGGCATGCCCAGCAGCCAAAGGATCGCCAGAATCCCCAGCCCCCAAGTCGGCTTGGCATCCAAAACACGCACGAGTGAGGGGCGGCTGTACATTGCTGGCTGTTCGCGGCAGGGAGCAAAGGACCATCTTCGCCCCGCTTATTAACAGACCGAGCAACTTTTGTGCCAAATTCCGTATGGGCTCAAGCTGCCACGTGGGCCGCCAAGCCTCAGGCAAACACCTTGATGCGCTGCTGGAAATCCCGTTTCCAGGGCGTCGACGCGGATTCTAATGCCGGAATTCGGACTCGGAATTCCGAATTTCGAGAATGGTGGAGTAAAAAACTAAGAAAATGCCGCGCTGCAAAAAAAAGTTACGTTACTGAACCACCCGGTCGATGACCACTTCGAGGTTGGCGCTGCCCACCTTGACCGGGCCACTCAGTCCCTCCAGATCCCCGGCCTGGGGCGTCGCGTTGCCGGACTTGGATACCCGGGCGCCCACCACTACCTCAGGGAAGTTGGAGATCTTCATGGCCGCGTTCATGGCCGTGGAATCGTCGAGGGTAAAGGTCGTGGGCAAATCCTTCGCCTGGAACCTGAGGATCGCCAGCGGCATCTTGGGACCCGAGGCCGCCCGGGCGAACACGAAAAGCGTGTCTCCCGGCGCCACCTTGTCCTTCAGCGCCGGGCTCAAGGTGACTTGTCCCGCGACCTTGGCGGCGCCGACGGCGGGGGCCGTGCCCTGGGAAGACGCCTGGGCCGCAGCCTGCATCGCCTGCTCCGGCGACGCGCCGGAAGCCAGCGCCTTGGCCTCCGCGATGCCGCCGGATACCGACTGGTAACCCTCCGAGCCAGGAGGCAGCTCCGCACGCAGCCGCTCCCAATACGCGACGGCGCCCTGGTAATCCTTGGCCTCGAAGGCGGCGGTGCCCGCCAGCGCCAGGGACTTGGGATGCTTGGGATCGGCCTTCAGGGCCTGCTGGATGATGTTGACCGGCTCTCCGGTCAACCGCCGGCCCTGGGCCATGGCCAGTATGTCGGCGTAATCCGCCAGCAGTTGCGCGTTGCCGGGGATCAGCTCGGTGAGACGCTTGTAGGCCCGCGCCGCCTCCGCATACCGGCCCAGGGCGGCACTGGTCCGGGCCAGCATGCCCCATCCTTCCGCATCGTCCGGGTTCTGCTCCAGGCGCGCCGCCAGCCTCGCCGCCATGTCCTTGATCTCCTCCTCGGACATCTGACCCTGGGAATGGCCGCCCCCGGCCGCCGTCCGCTGCACGTCCTCGGTGAGCGCCCGCGGCGTGCCCACTTTGAAATATAGGCCGACCGCGAGCAGCGGCACCGACAATCCCACGGCGATCGCGGCCCAGCGGCCGACGCCGGCGCCACCCGAGACTTCGGCTGCGGGCTCCGCCGCCACGTCCTCCAGCAGGCGACGCTCCAGTTCCTGGCGCGCCTGCTGATATTGATCCTCGTTCAGAGTGCCATTGCGAAGGTCGTTCTCCAGCTCCGCCGCCTCGTCCCGGTAGATGGACACCGTGATGTCCTGACGCGCCAGCTTGGGCTTGGCGTCACGCTTTGCCAGCAACGGCGGGAGGACGAACAGCAACGCCGCCGCCACAAAGCAAGCCGCGATGATCCAGAACGCAGTCATGGGCGCTCCCCGCCCTGTTCCTCCAGCAAGCGCGCCGCGCGGGCGTGCTGTTCCTCGGACAGCGGCGTTTCCCTGACCCGCGTTCCGCGCCGGCGCAGATACAGGATCAGGGCCAAACCGCCTCCGACCAGCAGCAGGAACGGCCCGCCCCACAGAAGATAGGTGGTGGACTTCACCGGCGGCCGGTAGAGCACGAAATCGCCGTAGCGCTGCACCAGGTAGTCGATGATCTCCTTGTCGGACTTGCCGGACTTTATGAGCCCGCGGATTTCCCGCCGCAGGTCGTTGGCCAGATCCGCCCGGGACCCCGCCAGGGACTCGTTCTGGCAGACAAGGCAACGGATCTCTTCGGCGAGCTTGTTCAACCGCTTCTCGACGGCCGGATCCTCGGCCAGGGGAGCGGCTTCCCTGGCGCCGGCGATGCCGAACGAGAGGGACAGCGCCAGGAAGATTGCGGCAGGACGGATCATGATTGCTGGAGCTGCTTCACGAGAGGAATGATTTTCTTGTCCAGCGCGTCGCGGGTTACCGGGCCGATCTGCTTGTAGCGAATCGTGCCGTTCTTGTCGACGACGAAGGTTTCCGGAACGCCGTACACGCCGTAGTCGATTCCGACGCGCCCGTCCCTGTCCACGACGCTCGCCGTATAGGGATTTCCGAACTGCTGCAGCCACCCCAGGGCGTCTTCGCGCTGGTCCTTGTAGTTGAGCCCGTAAATGGGCACCAGCCCCTGCCGGGCAAGCTCCACCAGCAACGGATGCTCCTCGCGACAGGAAACGCACCAGGAAGCCCACACGTTGAGCAGCCACACCTGCCCCTTGAGGTCCTCGCGGGACAAGGTCTTGTCCGGCTCGTGGAGGCGTACTAAGGAAAATGCGGGCGCGGGCTTATCGATCAGGGGCGAAGGCACCTCCCTTGGATTCAGGAACAGACCCCGGACCAGGAATGCCGCCATGACCAAAAAGATCGCCAGCGGCAGGAGAAAACGCATCTTGCCCATCAGCTCTTGGCTCCCGAGGGTAGCGCGGCACCCGCGCCCGCTGCGTGGTCCTCCCGCGCTTTCTTCACCGCGATCCGGTAACGGCGGTCAGTCACTGCCAGCAGCCCGCCCAGCGCCATCAGGATGCAGCCGCCCCAGATCCAGACCACGAAAGGCTTCTCGTACACGCGCACCGCCCAGGCCTTGTCCCCCACGGGCTCCCCCAGGGAAACGTACAGATCCCGGAACGGCGTCGTATCGATGGCCGCCTCCGTCATTGGCATGCCGGAAGCGTTGTAAACGCGCTTCTCCGGATACAGGTACTCCACGAACTTCCCGTCGCGGCTCACCTCCACCGTGCCGCGCGCCGCCACGTAGTTGGGCCCCGGCACCTCCTTGACGCCATCGAAGCGGAAGGTGTATTGCCCGATGGAGACGGTGTCCCCCACCTCCATCTTCACGTCGCGCTCCACGTCGTAGCCTTCCACCGACGTCACGCCCACGATGAATACCGCCACGCCGATGTGGGCCAGGTGCATCCCGTAATAGCTGCGGGACTGCTTGGCCAGCCGACGCCATACGCTGCCCTCCCCGGAAGCCTCCTTCACCCGAGCCCAGATCTGCAGCACCGCGGAGAACACGATCCACATGGCCAGCAGGTAACCGAGGCTGATGAGGGGTGTCCAGGAGCCCATGGCGAAGGGCAGCAGCAGCCCGGTGACCACGGCCGCGCCAAACGCCCACTTCACCCGCGTCAGCAGATCCGGCAGCGACGCCTTCTTCCATTTCGCGATGGGGCCGAGGCCCATCAGGAATACAGCCGGCACCATGAGGGGAACGAAAACCGCGTTGAAATACGGCGGGCCGACGGAAATCTTGCCCAACCCCAGGGCGTCAATGAACAGCGGATAGAGCGTGCCCAGCAGCACCGATCCCGCGGCCACCAGCAGCAGCACATTGTTCCCGAGGAGCAGGGACTCCCGGGACACCAGGTCGAATTTGCCCCCCAGCCCCACCTTCGGGGCACGCCAGGCGAACAGCAGCAGCGAGCCCCCGATCACGAACACCAGGTAGCCGAGAATGAAGATGCCGCGCTTGGGATCGGTGGCGAAGGCATGCACCGATGTCAACACGCCGGAGCGCACCAGAAAGGTTCCCAGCAGCGAGAGGGAAAATGCGCTGATAGCCAGGAGCACGGTCCAAATCTTGAAGCCGCCCCGCTTCTCGGTCACCGCCAGGGAATGCACCAGGGCGGTTCCCACCAGCCAGGGCATGAAGGANNGAACCACCAGCCGCCCCAACCCAGCTCGTAGTAGGCCCACCAGCTCCCCACCATGATGCCCAGGGTGAGGAAGATCCACGCGGTGGTGGTCCAGGGCCGAGACCAGCGGGCCCAGGTCGCGTCCAGCTGACCCGATAGCAGCGCCGAGAGGGCGAACGCGAAAGCCACCGAGAACCCCACGTAGCCCATGTACAGGAGCGGCGGATGGATCACCATGCCCGGGTCCTGCAGCAGCGGATTCAGGTCGCGGCCGTCGGGCGCCGCCGGGATCAGGCGGTCGAAGGGATTGGAAGTCAGCAGGAGGAACAGCAGGAAGCCCACGCTCACCAGCCCCATAATTCCGATCACCCGCGCCACCATCTCGTCCGGCAGGTGGCGGCTGAACACCGTCACCGACGCCGTCCAGATGGTGAGCATCAGCACCCACAGCAGCATGGAGCCCTCGTGGGAGCCCCAGCTGGCGGCAATCCGGTACTGCAACGGAAGCTGGGAATTGGAATTGGTGGCCACGTTCAGCACGGAAAAATCGTTGTTGATGAACGAGTAAACCAGGCAGCCGGCGGCAATGGCGACGAACACGAATTGTCCCTGAGCCGCGGGCTTTGCCAGGGCCACGAAGGACCGGATGCCCTTCTGGGCGCCCACCAGCGGCAGGATTCCCTGCGCCAGGGCCAGCATCAGGGCGCAGATCAACGCAAACTGTCCGACCTCGGGGACCATGGTGTGCTCCGTCAGTTGGTGACCAGGGTTTTCTGGGCCTTCTGGGCCTGCTCGATGGCGTGAGCGGCTTCGGGCGGCATGTAATTCTCGTCGTGCTTGGCCAGCACCTGGTCGGCGCGGAAGATGCCGTCGGCGCCGAGCTTACCCTCGGTGACCACGCCTTTCCCCTCCTTGAACAGGTCGGGAAGAATGCCCTTGTACGTTACGGGGATGCTCTGGGCGGTGTCGGTGACCTTGAATTGCACCGTGAGTCCGTCGGTGTCGCGCTTCACGCTCCCCTCCTCCACCATGCCGCCGAGGCGGAAGCTGCGCCCCTGGGGGGCCTCGCCGGAAACGATCTGGCTCGGGCTGAAGAAGAACACCAAGTTTGACTGGAATGCGTTGAGCACCAGGGCGGCAACGATGGAGAGGCCGGCCACGCCGCCGATGATGATGGCAAGCTTCTTATGCCTGGGTTTCATGGGATTTCTCCGTGTGCGTATCCAACGTGGTGAGACTGAGGTGCTCCATCAAAGTTCGGCGCCGGGAGCGGAGTATAAGCACCTCGGCGACCAGCCCGATGACGGTCACGACGTACGACCCCCAGACATAGAAGCCATACCCGCCCATCGCCCAGAATTCCGACCAGCTACCCCACTGCATTTAGCGGACCTCCGTGGCAGCGGCGTCCAGGCCGCGCTCGTCGCTGCGCCGGCCCTCCAGCAGCTCGCGCACCCACTGGGCGTTCTTTTCCCGCTCCAGGATGATGATGCGCACCCGGTAGAGGGCGGCGGCGATGGAATACATCCAGAAAGCAAAGGCCATGATCGCCATTCCGGTAAGCATGATCGCAGCCATGGATGGCGCCTTGGTCATGCTGATGGAGGCCCCCTGGTGCAGGGTGTTCCACCACTGGACCGAGAAGTAGATGATGGGCACGTTCACCACCCCCACCAGCGCCAGCACCGCTCCCGCCCGGTCCGCGCGCCGCCGGTCATCGATGGCTGCCTGCAGCGCGAGGAAGCCGATGTAGAGGAAGAACAGGATCAGCTCCGAGGT
>DKBC01000056.1 GCA_002451065.1 Betaproteobacteria bacterium UBA6910 | reverse complement strand
CGCCCGAACATCGTCGAGTTGACAACCCTGGGCGCGACGTGCACGCGCCCAGGGGCATGCACGTCCTCCCAGGAGGACGGCCCGCCGCCCGGGTGTGAAACCGAAGATCGCAGGGGTTTCGCGTCGCGCTTTGCGAGCGGCCCAGCACTCGTCCTAACACCTGAGAGCCCCAGTGTATCCGGAAGGCCGTCCAGCTGAAAANNGAAGCCCGAGACTCCTTGCGATTCCAATACAGTGGTATTCTCAAGGCGGTGTGGGTGCTTCGGTGACCCGCACTGCAGAGAAGTCCCACACATCGCGACACTCTCGGGCCAAGCTCAGGGCACTGTGCTGGTTGACCTCGCCGGCGGCGAGACATCTGCGGAACAGAGACCCGGCCCGGGCTGGTGCGCCTTGGGGGTCAATCTCTTCGGACCACCGGGGGGGCTATCCTTGAGTACGCCGACCCACGCTTGGGACGGAGGACGGGGGTATCTTGACGTGTTTTTGACAGGAGGAAGACACCGATGCAGTTCACCAGTGAGTTCCTGATCCGTTTCTCCCACTGCGACCCGGCGGGGATCGTGTATTTCGCGAACTTCTTCGACATGATCAACGCGGTGGTCGAGGATTGGTTCGGGCAGGCCCTGCGCATTCCCGTCCAGGATCTCCTCATGAAGCGACGCCTGGGCTTCCCGGTGGTCGACTCCCGGTGCGAGTTCTCGAGCCCTTGCCAGTTGGGCGACCGGCTGGTGATGGAACTCTCGGTTGCCCACCTGGGCCGGAGCTCACTCGCCTTGGCGGTACGGGGGAGGGTTGGGCTGGAAGAAAAGCTGCGCGCAAGGCACACGTTGGCGATGATCGCGATGGACTCGTTCCGGGCTGTACCCATCCCGGACGACCTGCGGGAGCGCATCGCGCCTTACCTGGAAGTGGTTTCAGAAGCTGCTACGACGTAGGCCGCAGTGGTCCCGCGCGGGCGGTTTCGTGCGCAGTGCGCGGGTTTCACCGAGGAGTCGAATGCCACGTTTCCTTCTCCGTTGTTCTGTAGCCATGGTCCGATAGCGACGCCATCGGCGAGGATGCAGTTCCCAAGAGCCCGATTTCGGTACCGCTCCTCCTCCTGCGGCCGCGCGTCCTGAGAAGCAAGAGTCCGCAGCTCAAGGACAGCGTGCCACAAACGCCGAAGCCGATCCGATAGTTCCCGGTGAGTGAGGCGATGAGAGCAAAGCCGGGAGGGCCCAGTGCGCCCCCCAGGAATGTAAGCAATCCGCTGGCTCCGGTTACTGCGCCGGCCTTCCCCTCTGGCGAGTTTCGAGCGACTTCGGCGATTTGGATGCCATTCCATCCCACGGCCGTCGCGCCGAACACCGCGCATACTGCGAGCAGTGCGATCCTCGACCAGCCCGGTCCGAAGCTGGCGGCAAGGTACGCGCAGGCGCCCGCCAGGACCCCCAAGAGCCCAAGCATAGCCCTGGGCCGAATCCAGCGGTCTGCCACACTGCCCCACCCGATCCGGCCGACGATCCCCGCGATGTTCGCAACCGTCAACGCCGCGCCCGCTCCCACGAGAGAAATGTCGGCCGCTTCCGTCAGGTAGACGACGAGAAAGCTCAAGAGGCAGTTTTGGGTGCTCGCGTAAATGAGACTGACGATCGAGAGTTCCAGAAGTGCCGCATCTTGAAAGACGAGCTTCATCGGGGCGAAGAGGGTCCGCAGGGAGGCCGGACCAACCACGCGCCGATCGGAATCGAGGGCTGCCCGGGTCGGCTGGGCCGCAATCGCAATAAGGAGCCCCATGACGGTCAGGGCGAAAAAGGCCGCCCGCCAGCCCAGGGCAAGGGCGAGCGCCGGCAGCACCGCCCCCCCGAGCGCTACCCCGATGGGAACGCCCGTCTGCTTGATGGAGAACGTGAGGGCCATCCGGGTCGGGGAAGTGGTACGAGCGAGCACCTGGGAGGAGGCGGGGGTAATCGGACCGTAACCCAGCCCGATGATCAACGGAACGAGCACCAGCAGCCAGGCGAGCGAAGGGGGCAGCAAGCCGAGCACTGCGACGCCTCCGGCACACAGCAACACGCAGACCTGCGACACGCGTATCGCCCCGTACCGCTCGATGAACCAGCCGGAGACCACGCTCGCGGCCATGGAGCCCACGTAGACGAACCCGGCGAACACACCGATGAGCTTGGGCTCGAGGCGGAACGCTGCGGCAACCTTCGGAGCCAAGACCGCCGTGGCGGTGCTCGCGAGGGAGGCGAAGGCCTGGATGGCGAGCGTGATGGCCAGTGCGATCGTCGCGGTCTGGCCTCCGGGCATCTGGGCTTCGAGCGTTCTCCCTTTGTCTCGTGTGTGAATCGGCATGGTACCCCGACAGGCCATCCGCTTGTGGCATCATCCACCCGCTCCGGGGGCAAATGAGCATCACGCGAGGGGTTCTTGACTCGGGTCGATCATCCGTGGACGCCGATTCGGGCGCAGCGATGGTCAATCTTCGACGCCGAAGGGGGCAGCCCGGTTTGGTCGACACCGTATACCCTTCGCAGGAGGTGTTCACCACACCAAAGACACGACCGGCGTATTACCCTGAGTTCCGGGCGCGCACGGCCGACCTCGTCCGCGCAGGTCGCTCGGCCGTCCTCACGGGAGTCCGAAATCAGCCTTGTACTCATCCACTCGGCGCCGGTCCGGCATAACCGGAAACGTTCTAAATTCCCACAAAAAATCCAGGCTGGTCATCGCTGCGGCCCTGAAGGCGGCGAGCTCCGCCCTAGGGTTACCACCCCCCACTCCATAAACGTAGGCTTTCAAGCCTTGATGATCGTAGTAGCAAAGCATTCGATGGTTCCACGCGTGTCTTTCCGCCCAAAGGAAAATACCGTCGAGTTTGGCCCACGCTTCATTGCGTGGTGAGTTGTGCGGCATCAAGGTCGAATAGAATCCTATACTGTAACTGACATAGCCGTTCAAAGTGAGACTAAGAGCGGTCTCGAGCAGCGTGTGGTGGCCAAGAGGAACCATGGTGGCTGGAGCAAGCAGCTGCAGCATTGGACCAAGGCTGGCCACTGCCCCAGGCAGTTCTCCAATGGCCTGCAGGAAGCTGTCGATGGATTCCATGAAGAATATGGAGTCGGTCGTTGTTCCGGAGATATCTGCGCCCTCGGGCAATCCAAACACCAGGTCAATCTTTCTAACGGTGCTGCGCGGTTCGAGTCTGTAACGGCTTATGCCTTTTGGGGCTCCGGATGTTCGCGTCGTCGCCAACAGGGAGCCCCGAGCATCGAGTGTATGAGTCCCCGTGGTAATCGGCGGGCCGCCTTTTCGGGCACGATCGTCCTTCCACACATGGGGTTGTCCCGCGAAATCGGGGCGATATGCCTTTTGGATATCTCGCACATTCTGGTATCCCGGGAGTGTTCCTTGCACCGCTTGGGGGCGCATTCTTCCGGCGGCATCCGCTTGAAATCGATATCTGCCCGTGCCGCTCTCCTGGGATACGCGCTCGATTACGGAGACAAACAGTCGAATCAGGTCGGAACAGTCGGCAGCCGACCAGGTTCCAGACTCTCCTGCCATCCTTGCCAGAGTCTCAGGCGTCGCTGCCCGCCCGCGCCACACAGCCAGGGGACTTTCTTTCTGAATGACATCCCTGATCTCGAATAACTCTCTGCCAAGTGACACTTTGTTGGCGGCGCCATCCGTCGTTCGAGTTGCAAGTGCCGCCAATTGAACGACAGCTTCCCGGACGAGCGCGCGGAGTTCGCCGATGACAGGCTGGCTGTTGAATACAGTGTACATTCGGCGGCCTATTTCTGTTTCCAGCACAGCCTTTTCCCTCGCATATTGAATCGTCTGCAGAGTGTTGAGCTGTAACATGTCTTTTCCCTTCGCGCGCCGCGGAACTGTCTCATGCGACCAGTCCCAAATTGTCATATTGCGTCCTGCCCTAGGGGCATGGACTGTGACATGCGCCGGAAAGCTGCTTTGCCCCGAAGCATGGAGTTCGTGGTGCTGGGCACGTTGAAATTCCCGCCCAGTGGGGTTCTTGGCTGACGGGAAGTTGCTTCCGACCGTCCCGGTCAGGAGGAAGCCGAGAAGGCCCTCGGGCCTTGGGCTCCCCCGGTGTCGCCCTCTTGGAACATGTGATAGCACGGGAGGGCGGGGCGTCAACCGGGCCCTCGGGTCTCGAGCGGGAAAAGAGGGGGCGGAAAAGGGATCATCATCCGCTCCGGAGACCGCGCGGGGTGTACCAAGCCTCCGACGTCTTGCGGCGGTCCCAGCTCAGTCGACGCCGTGCATAGGCAGTTCGCTCCCCGGTCAGACGCGGTCGGCGGACGCGTGGACGAAGGCAATCAGCACTTCGAGACGACAAGCCGCGAGAGATTGCCCGCCCTCGGCCGCGGGATTGAACGGTTCGCTTTCTGCCCATGGATGAGACGCTCTTTCGCGGCTGGGCCGCGAGTGTTCGGGAGTTCTCGCGAGAGGAGCAACCTCGCCGAGGGCCGGGCCGGCGGAAAGGATTCCTTGACCCCTCCGGGGTTGTGGCCTAGAAGAAGAAGGACGTCGTACGTTTCCCGCCGTGGACGTCGGCCCAGTACAGAGCCCGCCTCAGGAGCAGACCCATGAAACCGCCCCGCCCCAAACCGTTAGTCCAAGAGCCTAGCCCGCCCATGCACTCGTTTTCCAAGAACGGCCACTACGAAAATATGAAGGGGCCGTATGAGGTGCTTTCCATTGACGGCGGCACGATGAGAATCCGCTGGGAGAGCGGTGAAGAGACCGACACGGACATCAAGCTTCAAGACCGGATCCTGAGCCGCTTCGAGAGGGAGTGGCGCGCCGCCAAGGCCGCCAGGAGGAACCAGAAGGAGCAGGCCGAGTTCCGCCTCGGCGAGCATTTTCGGGGGTTGTCTCCGACGGACTTTACCCTCGAGGTGGCCAAGACGAACTGGAGATCCCGGACCGGCGGTCTCGGGGGCCTGGTGACACAGGAACTCGACGGCGGCGATCTCTGTTTCGGCTCTTGGGTACCTTTCTGCAAGCCGGAGATCCACTGGGCCGACGTCGACCAGAGGAATCGGCGTCCCGACCAGCTCCAGACGGGGTTCTTTTGCCGGCTTGACGAGGCTGGGGCCCGCTACGGCATGTTCCTCGAGCGATCGAGTGAGGCCGACGGCAAGGGTGATTGGCACCGCGCGTTGGATTGGCTGGCCGTGCCCGAGCACGAAGAATGGCTCCGGTCGCTGGCGGCGGGAAACGGGTTGAGGATATTCGACCCGCAGGAGACGCCGTCGTTTCCCGGGTTCCTCCAGGCTTCGGAGGCCAGGTGGTTGTGGGTCCAGGAAGAACTTCGCACGGACGTGCCGAGTCTGAACGCGTTTCTCGTCTCGCTCCCCCCGGAGTCCCGAGCCACCCTTGAGTGCGCGGCATGGGTCCCCAAGGACCGCGCCGTGGGCCGAACGGTGAAGATCGGGCGCGACATCGCCGCGCTCCTGGAGCTGCTGATGCCCCTGTACCGGGCCTCGGTGGGTGCCGGGGAGCCCCGGCAGGGAAATCCGGCCCGGAGGCGCACGGCGAACTGACGCCCCTGCCCAGGCACGCGGCCGCGGTTCCCGGGAGCAGGCGCGCTCCGTTCCGTGGACCTCCAGCGGTGTCCGTGGATTCGTTTCGCACCGCGCCTCTCCCCGCGGCATCAGCCGCTCGTTGCGGGTGGCCGGACCTGAGGAAGAGCCAGAGAAACCTCCCGGCTGACGACCGCGCCAGGGTTTGGGCGCGGCCCATCATTCACAGTATCCGCAGATAGAGCCAACAATCTGAAGGGGGGCGGGGCCCTATCCGCGCAAGAGGACGATCCATGCAGGGACCGACTGTGGTCAGCGAACTTCACGACACCGAGGCGGGTATCATTTACCGTGTCCTTGCCTATCGCGAGCTTACCCGGGCCGAGGTGGTGAGAGAGGTGCAACAAGCCTTGCGCCTGAGCGAAAAGAAACCGAAGCGGGGCGACTACTTGACTTTCCGGTCTTCCCTCACCTGATGTCGAAGACCGCGGCGGTGCAGCTCAGGCCAAAGCCCGAGCTGGCGCGGCCCGCTCGGCCCGGGAAACGCTCCGGTCCCGGGTGTGTTCCATAGCGACCAGGCCGTCTATCGGTCGCAGAGCGCCGTAACCCATCCCGCTGCTTTCTCTTCCCTCGTTTGGCCCTTTGCGTGGGCTCCTCTCGGAGTTCTGTGCCACCTTTTTGGCGGCCTCTTCCTTCCCACATCCAGGCAACGGGCACGCTTGGGTGTCCGCGCGAGAATTCGCCTCCTGCGAGATTCCGCTCCAGTCCTGACTGCATCCCGCCGCGCCGTGACAAGACCGTGACCTTGGCCCTGTATTCTCACCGGACCAGCGCCCCGCCCCCCGGGGCCAATCCACGAGTGGAGAAGACAGGAGCCTTCATGAGCGTAGACCTCGCCCCACCACCCAGAAAGCGGATCCTTTTGTCCGGCGTTTTCGGCCCGTTCGGGGTGGACGACGAGTACGGACGCAAAGAGAACATCATGGAGCTCTTCCACAACCAGGTCACCAAGGCCCAGGGCGCGAGTTCCTGGCGGTACCACCACCGGTCCTTCGGTCTGTACTTCCTCGCGGCCAATCTGGACGCCGATGTGACGGTGCTCGACTTTCCGAGCCGAAAACGGTTCGTGCGGGAGCTGAAGAAGGGCTACGACGTGGTGGGGATCTCGTTCATCGCCCCGAACTTTGTCAAGGCTCGGGAAATGGCGCGCCTCACCCGGCAGGAAAGCCCTAAGGCGGTCATCGTCCTCGGCGGGCACGGTGCCGCCATCGATGGCGTCGAGGAGCGGATCGACTGCGATCACGTGGTCCGGGGCGAAGGAATTGGCTGGATGCGGTCCTTTCTCGGCCAGGATCCTGATGCGCCCGTGGTCCATCCCGTTCTCCCTAGCGTAGAGAGGAGGTCCATTCTCGGGGTGCCCGTGCCGGGGATCGGGGCGAGCCTGCTCGTGCCGGGCCTTGGGTGCGTGAACGGCTGCCGCTTCTGCTCCACGTCCCACTTCTTCGGCCGCAAGTACCATTCGTTTCTCCCCACGGGCCGGGACTTGTTCGAGGCCGCTCGGCGCATCGCCGATCTGCGGGGCACGGACGAGTTCTTCGTGATGGACGAGAATTTCCTGAAGGACACGGGCCGGGCAATGGAACTCCTGGACGAGATGGAGCGCCACGAGCGCTACTTCCGCTTCCACATCTTCTCGTCCGCAGAAGCGATCACCGCCTTCGGCCTCGACAACCTGGTCCGCCTGGGTGTGGGCTTCGTCTGGATCGGGGTAGAGGCCTCCGGCAGGCAGGGCAACTACCCGAAAAACGAGGGCGTCGACGCCCGTGTGCTGGTCCGGGAGATGCGGGAGCGCGGCATCGTGGTGCTCGCATCTGGCATCCTGTGTCAGGAACACCACACGCCGGCGAACATCCAAGAGGACATTGACTTCCTCGTAGCGCTGGAAGCCGACCTCGTCCAGTTCATGCTGCTCACCCCCATGCCGGGCACCGCGTTGCACCGGGAGCAGGCGCAACAGGGCGCCCTCCGGACGGAACTCCCCCTCGAGGAGTGGCACGGCCAGAAGCACCTGGCTTACCGGCATCCCTCGTTTCCGGGAGACTCGGCCGAGCGGTGGCTCACGGCCGCCTTCCGGAAGGACTATGAGGTGAATTCGAGTTCCATGTACCGGGTGGTCGAGACTTCACTGCGAGGTTTTCGCCGCTTGGCGAGCCACCCCCGCCGGGATGCCTGCCTGGAGATTCGTATGCGCGAGCTCCAGACCCAGACCCGGGACTGGGCCGCCCTGCTGCCCGCCATCGCGAGCCGGCCGGTGAACGCCGAGGAGCGCCGCCGCGCCCTGGCTCTCGACCGGGAGGTCGCGGCGGCCGTCGGAGCGCCCTCGGCGGGAGGAGTCGTCCTCAGGGCTGCGGCCCGCGCACTGGCGACTCGATGGAGGCTTCGGCTGCGACTTCTGGGGGACGGAATTCAGCCCCGGACCCTCGTCACGCGCTTTCTCCCCGGGGCTCCCGGTGTCGCTTCCGTTCCCGTGTCCGCGCAAGAACCGCAACTGGAGCCTCTGCGGGCGGTGGGCGGCGTGTAACGGCCATTCTTCCGTTCCCCGCGCTCGCCTCCTTGCCTTCCGTCGCCGTCGGCGACACACTGGTCGGCATGACACGCCTCCTCGGAAGGCGAGCCCGACGGCGTCGGCCGACCCTGAGCCTCACCGGGGCGATCATGGCCCTCTCGGTGGGCGTCGTGTTGCCCGTGCTCCTCTCGACCTCGGTGGGCATCGTCACCCTCGCCCTGGGGCAGAGCTCGCACGCCATCGTGGTGGGCGTGCTCGTGGTTTCGTTCGCGGCCGCAGCCCTGGGTGGCGTAGCGGTCGTGACCATCCTCCTCGGCCGTCGCGCTCGGATCGCGGGGCTCCAGGCCGATCTCCTGACCAATGTCTCCCACGACCTGCGCACCCCTCTCACATCGATCCGAATGTACGCCCAGACCTTGGCCACGGGCCGCCTGGACCAGGACCGCAAACGCTGGTCGGAGAGCCTGGAGGCGATCGTGAGGGAGACCGAGTGGCTCGAGGAGATCATCGATCGCATCCTCACCTGGCGCTCCGCCGCGAAGGACCTCGATGCCCTCGAGCTGATCGATGCGCCTTTGGAGGAGGCGGTGCGACAAGCGGTCACCCGCTTCGAGCGCATGGTCCCACCGGACGAACTGGAACTCTCCGTCCAGTGGGAGAGCACCGCTCCGGTGCGGCACGACCGGCACGCCATCAGTTCCATCGTCCTGAATCTGCTGGTCAATGCCTACAAATATGGTCAGACGCCGAAGGAGATCCGACTTGCGGTGCGCGACGAGAAGAACGACCGGGGCGCCGAGACTCCGCTGGGAGGCGCCAAACGGGTCGTGATCTCCGTGGAGGACAACGGGGTCGGAATTCCCCGCCGGGAGCTTCGGCGGATTTTCGAACCGTTCTATCGAGTGGACCGGCGCCGACAGGGCATGGCCTCGGGCGCGGGGCTGGGCCTCGCCGTCGTGCGGCATGTGGTTCAGGCCCATCGCGGGAACGTGGACGTGGAGAGCGAGGAAGGGCGAGGGAGCCGCTTCTCCGTTTCGCTGCCGGCCGTCCGAACCGAACTGGGCAAGTCGTGAACGGAAAGGGAGTCCCCACCGCTCGAGAGGAGGTTGGGACCATCCTCGTGGTCGAGGACGACCGGTCCCTTCGGGAAGGCCTGGTGATGAACTTCACCCTCCAGGGCTACCGGACCGTTGCGGCCCGCGACGGGAAGGAAGGGCTGCAAAGGGCCTTTGACGCACGGCCCGATCTGATCGTGTTGGACATCATGCTTCCCGATCTGAGCGGCCTGGAGATCTTGGAGGAGTTGCGCGATCGGGACCAGGACGTGCCCGTGCTCATCCTCTCGGCTCGGGGCAGGACCGGAGACAAGGTCGAGGGCCTGCGCCTAGGCGCCGACGACTACCTAGGCAAGCCCTTCGAGCTTTCAGAGCTCCTCGCCCGGGTGGAGGCGCTGCTTCGGCGACGTCGGGCCAGGGCCGAGGCTGCCCTCCCGATTCGGTTCGGAGAGGTCGAGATCGACCCCTCTCTGCGGAGGGTCGCGGTGGCCGGTACGGAGATACCCCTTTCGGCCAAGGAGTACGAGCTTCTGCATCTGCTGGCCCGTTCGCCCGGTCGTCCCTTCACCCGGGATCAAATCCTGGAGCAGGTGTGGCGATGGGATTTCGAAGGCACGGCGCGCACGGTGGACAACTTCATCCTGGCGTTGAGACAAAAGATCGAGGCCGATCCGGCCAACCCGCGCCACATCAAGACGGTGCGGCAGGTGGGATACAAGCTCGAAATGTAGGCTCGAGATACCCCCTCAAAAGATTTTCCTGAAAAAGATTTCCCTTGCCAACGCCTCTCCAGGCGCGTAGCATGATTTTTCAACGGGCCGCTTTTGATATTTGGCCCAGACGAAGAGTATCGGTATGCAATCCAAGAAGGGAGAGGCGACCGTCGCCTCTCCCTTTATCAGTTTTGGCGCACAAGAGTGCGCCGCGCAGCAATTCGATGGGCAAGTTCCGGTGTCTGGGATCTGATCCCCTCTCTGGTTACGATGACCATCGCAGTTGCACCACATTGGGACGAGCAATCCCAGAGAGACAGGAGAAAGATCCATGGCAAGAGGAACAGTGAAGTGGTTCAATGACCAAAAGGGCTTCGGATTCATCACCCCGGACAATGGCGGAGCAGACCTGTTCGTGCATTTCAGCGCCATCCAGGGAAATGGTTTCAAGACCCTGAACGAGGGACAGGCGGTGGAGTTCGACGCGACCCAGGGCCAGAAGGGCCC
>DKBC01000065.1 GCA_002451065.1 Betaproteobacteria bacterium UBA6910 | reverse complement strand
CTGTTCAACTGGCTCGGTCAGGACCTGACCGGCCTGACCTGCCTGGATCTGTTCGCCGGTAGCGGTGCGCTGGGGTTCGAGGCCCTCTCTCGCGGCGCCAAGCGCGTGGTCATGGTGGAACAGGACCGGCGCGCCCTACAGGCGCTGCGGGAGAACGCTGCCCGCCTGGGCGCCGGCAATCTGGAACTGGTTGCCGCCGATGCGCTACAATTCCTGCGCTCCGACCGGCGAGTGTTCGATGTGGTCTTCCTGGACCCGCCCTATGGCTCGGGAGTTCTACCGGGTGCCCTGCGCGGGCTGGAGAATCACCTCGCAGGCGCGGGAATGGCCTACGTGGAAAGCGGTGAGGTCCTGGAATTACCCCCCGGATGGGAGGCATTCCGCAAGGGCCGCGCAGGTGCGGTGCATTATTACCTTCTGAAGCGTGTCAGCGACCATTAGAGCCGTTTATCCCGGCACCTTCGACCCCATCACCCGAGGGCACGAGGATCTCGTGCGCCGGGCCTCGCAACTTTTCGACCATGTGGTGGTGGGCGTCGCCGACAGCCGCGGCAAGGGGCCTTTCTTCACCCTCGATGAAAGAGTGGATATGGCGCGCCAGGTGCTCGCGGGCTATCCCAACGTCACCGTCGTGGGATTCTCCGGGCTGCTCATCAGCTTCATACGCGAACATCAGGCACGGGTGATCCTGCGGGGACTGCGCGCGGTCTCCGACTTCGAATACGAATTCCAGATGGCGGGAATGAACCGCAACCTGTATCCCGAGGTCGAAACTATGTTCCTGACCCCCTCGGACCAGTACATGTTCGTATCGGCGACCATCGTGAGGGAGATCGCACTTCTCGGCGGCGACGTGAGCGACTTCGTTCATCCGCTCATCGCGCAGAAGCTCAGCGCGAAGCTGGGGAACTAGGAGGGTCTGCCGTGGCCCTGCTCATTACCGACGAGTGCATCAACTGCGATGTTTGCGAGCCGGAGTGCCCGAACAGCGCGATTTACCAGGGCGAGGAAATCTACGAGATTGATCCCGCCAAGTGCACCGAATGCGTGGGCCACCACGATACGCCCCAGTGCAAGGAGGTGTGTCCGGTGGACTGCATCATCGTCAACCCGGAGCACGAGGAGACCCGGGAGCAGCTGGAGAGGAAGTACGAGGAACTGACAGGCAGCAAGATTGGCGCCGCCTGAGGTCCTTGGCGATTGCGACGAGCCCCGCCCGGCGGGGCTTTTTCATTTCTGGCAGCGGGGGCAGAAGTAGGTGGAGCGCTGCCCCTGGCGGAACATCCGCACTGGAGTCCCGCAGCGGCGGCAAGGTTCCCCCCCGCGGCCGTAGACAAAGTAATTCTGCTGAAAATGGCCCGGGGCGCCGTCGCTTCCCACGAAGTCCCTGAGGGATGATCCTCCTGCGCCAATCGCTTCCTCGAGGGTCGCGCGGATGGCCGCCGCCAGGCGTTGGCAGCGGGCCTGGGATAGCCGGCGGGCGGAGGTGCGGGGATGGATTCCCGCGCGAAACAGGGCCTCGCTGGCGTAGATGTTGCCCACCCCGGCGATCACGTGACTGTCCATGATGACCTGTTTGACCGCGGCGCTTCGGCCGCGGAAAGCCCGGCGCAGGACGTCGCCCGTGAAGCCTGCCTCCAGGGGCTCCGGACCGAGCGCCGCCAGCAGGGGGTTCTCCAGCGGCGACCCTGCTTGCCAGAGCACGGCCCCGAAGCGCCGCGGGTCCCGCAGGCGCACCGCCTGTTCCCCCTCCAGCACCAGCTCGAAGTGCTCGTGGGGTTGACGCGGCATTTCCGCCGGCAGCAGCCGCAGGCTTCCCGACATGCCGAGATGCAGGATCAAGGTGCCATGTCCGCAGTCCAGCAGCAGGTACTTGCCGCGCCGCGCGACGGAACGGATCACCAGCCCCGTCAGCCGGCGCTCCAGGGACCTCGGCACCGGCCAGCGCAGACGGCGCTGATGACAGCGTACGGATTCGATACGGCGGCCGGTCAGATGACGCGCGAGACCGCGCCGGGTGATCTCGACCTCGGGCAATTCCGGCATCGCTATCCCGGTGGCGTGAGCAGGCGCGCTCCGACATCCCGCGGAAAGCGGTAGGCGAAACCGTCGTCCTCCCGCATCAGGACCACTTGCGGTTCGCGCTGCAGTACCCGGATCGGGACGGTCCTCCCGCCCGCCAGCCCTATGCGCAACTCCTGGGCCTGCTCCTGGCCGCTGGAAGGTCCCTGCTGCACCTCGAGGGCGGTGGCCAGGCGCCATTCCTGCACCCAGCGGTTGAGATCGTCCTGGGAGACCGCTTCAGCGGGCGGCGGCGACTGCTCCCATTTCCCGTTCTCCTGCCGCAGCGAGACCGATCCCATCTCGAAGGCGACGGGGGATTCCCCCGGGCCGAGCAGCCGCGGACTCAACAGGCGCGATGCCGGCGCAAACACGTCGGCTGTGACTCGGCTTTCCACCAGGTACACCCAGTTTCCGGCGCGCACGTACTGCTCCCGGGTGACGGGATTGAGGGCGCCGACCGCCAGGACCTCGCCATTGGCAACCAGGGTGGCGAGGGGCCGGTCCAGCTCGAAACGCGACAAGTCTTCGGCGGAAACCCGCTGACGCGCGGAGAGCGCCAGGATTTCCAGCAGCCGCTCCACCCGCAGCTCATGGGCACGCGCTTTCCAGGGCGATGACATGAGCCATTCGCCGTCGCGCTTCTCGAGGGCCACCGGATCCTGACCCGGCCTCTCGATCCGAATGGAGACAACTTGGGCCGGATCCAGCCGCGAGACGCGGTAGGTGGCCGTCTCCTCCAAATTCGGGCGGAACCAGGCGAGCAGGCCCAGTGCCGCAAGCGCGGCGAGCAGCAAGAGATTGACGGCGAGACGGGACCTCACCGCTTGCGCCGCCGCCACCAGACGAGGCCGCCGGCGGAGAGCAGCAGTAGCGGGCCGGCAACAAGCAATCCAAAGGTGATCGCGAAGGCGCTGGTCCGGTTCAGTTGCAGGCCGCTGTCCGCGGCCTGAGGGGGCTGGATGGAAATCAGGCGCTCGTCTCCGGCGAGCCAGTTGACGATGTTGATCCCGAGATCCAGGTTGCCGCCATTGCCGAGATAGGCGTTGGAGAGAAACGCGCCCCCGCCCACCACCACAACCCGCTGATCGCGGTCTTCCCGGCTGCGGTTCATGGCGGCGGCCACGGTAATCGGGCCGGGTGTGTCCTGGTTCTTGTCGAAGGTGGGCTCGCCCTCTTGGGGGCCGCTCTCGACCCAGCCGCGGCTTGCCACTTCGATCAGTTCGGTGATCTGCCAGTCGCCGTCTTCTTCCACCACGATCTGGCGCGCAAGAGGAAATACCGTGACCAGGTCAAAATTGCGGGTAATGGGATGGCTGCCGTAGAGGGCGCCGATGGCCCAAGCCGAGGGGGCGCTCAGGTCCGCGGCCGCCGGATCCACGATGACTCCGGGAGTGAGGTTGAGCCCGAGCTGCTCGGCAACCGGTTGCAGCCCGCGCAACGGCTCCGGGTCCACCAGCCAGAGCAGGCTGCCTCCCCGGTCCAAATAGCTCAGCAGTTTGTCCACCTCGCCCCCCAGGAGGTCGATGCGCGGCTGGGTCAGAACCAGCACGCTGATGTTGGCGGGGACCTCCTGGGCCACGGCGAGATTAAGGGCGGCGATGCGGAAGCCCTTGTTCTTGAGCTGTGCGCCGAAGTCCCCCAGATCATGGTTGGCAGCGCCCTCCAGCTTGCGCTCCCCGTGGCCTTCCAGATACATCACCAGACGCTCCCCTTCGCGCGCCAGCCGCACCAGGAGATTGGTGAGGGCCTGTTCGCTGAGCAGGGTCAGGTGCTCCTTGCGCTTTCCATACTCGATCACCATTTCGCCATTGGTTTCGATACCCTGGTCCTGGGCCGCCTTCGGGTCCTCGGTGGGATCGACGAAATACAGAGCCAGGTCGGGTTTCTCGCGCTGGAAGGGCGCGACGAAATCCCGGATCAGGCGGCGAATGTCCCCGAGGCGCGGGTCCCGCAGCGTGGCGTAGGCGGTGATGGTCACGGGACCGCGCAGCTGGTTGAGAACCTCCTTGCTGGCTGGGCTCAGCGTGTGGCGGGCATTGCTGGTCATGTCCCACTGCCCGCGGTATTGGTGTGCCAGGTACCCGAGAACGGCGGCGAGAGCCAGCACCAGCAGCATGAACAGGAGATTCTGCAGGAACAGGCCGCGGCGCAGCCCCCGGGTGATCTTCACGAATTAGCCCCCGAGGCGCTCGGCATCCAGGCGCCGGATGGTCAGGGCCAGAAACACAGCGCAAAACAGCACGAAACAGGCGGCGTCGTAAGTGTCGAGCATGCCCTTGCCGAAGCTCTCGTAGTGGCGAAGCAGCGAGAGCTGGCTGAGCATGCCGCCCGCGTCCGGCGCGGCGAGATCCAGAAGCCAGAAGGCAAGGGCGGTGCCGAGCCCGCCGATGGCGGCGACGGCAGGCTGCGCGGTTAGAACCGACATGAACAGACCGAGGGCCGCGAAGGCGGCGGCCAGCAGCGCCAAGCCTGCCACATTGGTGGCCAACAGCCCCGGGTCGAGGCGCCCGCCGGCCAGGAGCGTGAGCGGCATCAGGGCCACCAGCGCAATCGCGACCAGCAGGAACAGCATGATGCCGAGGTATTTGCCGAGGATGATTTGGGCCGTCGAGACCGGCGCTGACAGCAGCAGGGTCAGGGTGCGGTTGCGCCGCTCCTCGGCCACCAGCCGCATGGTGAGCAGCGGCACCGCCATCAGCAACATGATCGCCGCAGTGGCGAAGACCGGCGCCGCGATGAACTCTGTGATGCCGGGCGCATTCGAGATCTGGCGCAGCTGGGCCTGCACCTGCAAGTACGTGTCGAGGCGTCCCAGAAACACCCAGGCGATGATCAGCTGCAGCACGGCGAGCACCACCCACGCCAGGGGCGACGCGAACAGGGTGCGCAGCTCGCGCAGGCCGATGACGCCAATCACGGCTCCTCCTCCCCCTGGGTTATCCGCACGAAGACCTCCTCCAGGGTTGCGTGGCCCGGGGCCAGCATGTTGAGCCCCCAACCATTGCGTGCGGCGGCCTCGGCCAGGGCCGCGCCGACGTCGATGCCCTCCTGGTGGACAACGCGGAAGCGGTGAGCGGACAGGGCCTCGACTTGGGTGACTCCCAGAATCTGCGCGATCTCGTCGACGGCCGGCGGGAACTGGAAGCCCGCCGTCAACTCAGTCCCGCGCCGCGAGCGCTGCAGCCCGACGATGCTGTCGGCATACACCACCCGCCCCTCGTGCATGATCTCCACCCGGTCGCAAACGCTTTCCACCTCAGGCAGGATATGGGTCGAGAGAATGACGCTGTGACCGCCGCGCAACTCCCGGATCAGGGCCCGGATCTCGCGGATCTGGTTCGGGTCGAGGCCCGCCGTCGGCTCGTCAAGAATCACCAGGTCCGGTCCGTGAACGATGGCCTGGGCGATGCCCACGCGCTGCTGGTAGCCCTTGGATAGCGACCCGATGAGCCGCCTTCCCACATCCTCGAGACCGCAGCGCGCCTTCGCAATCTGGACCGCCCTGGCTTGTGACGCTCCACGCAGCCGGTGCAGCCGCGCCGCGAATCTCAGGTATTCGTCCACGGAAAGCTCGCGATAGATTGGCGGCACCTCCGGGAGGTATCCGATGTGCGTCTTGGCCCGCACCGGGTCCTCCAGCAGATCGACGCCGCAGACTTCTACGCTGCCGGTGGTCGGGGCCAGGTTTCCGGTTATCATCTGCATGGAGGTCGTCTTGCCGGCGCCGTTGGGACCCAACAGGCCCACCACTTCCCCCCGACGCACTTCCAGGTCCAGCCCCTGCACCACCGGGCGCGCGCCATAGTTCCGGCTCAGGCTCCTGGTCCGGAGCGTGACGGAATTAACTTCGGGTTGCATGCGGGGACGGGAAGGAATCGCGGAACTTGTGGGGCGCGCCAAATATACCTAATATGGCCTCTATTGAGTAGAACGATTCCCTCCGCGGCTTTTCAAAGCTTCGTTCCCCCTTAATTCTTACGGTATTTCTTCGATGAACTTGCGGTTATTCGGCGTTGTCTGCGCCGCCCTGTTGTTTTCGGCTTGTGCGCAGGCGCCGGAGCGCTACACCGAGGCGCGGCCCGAAGCGCAACCCTCCCCCGTGGAGGAGCCCGTCTCCCGCGCCCTTCCGAACCAGGAGCTTACTGAACAGACCCTGTTCGAGTTACTGGTGGCGGAAGTCGCAGCTCAGCGGGGCGACTACGCGGTGGCCACCAGCGCCTACCTCGGCCTGGCCCGGCGTACCCGTGATCCCCGCGTCGCGCAGCGCGCGGTCGAAGTCGCGGTTCAGGGTCGCTACGCGGACGCGGCGCTGCAGGCGGCCAGGCTCTGGTTCGAGATCGATCCGGAATCCCTCGAGGCGCGGCAAGCCCTGGCCGGCCTGCTGGTCACCTCCAACCAGCTCGACGAGGCGTATCAGCATCTCAACGCGCTGATCGCCCGGGACCCCTCCAAGGCCGGTCAGTCGTTTATGCACCTCAACGGGCTGCTCAGCCGCAGTCCCGACCGGGGGGCGGTGCTTGCCCTGGTCCAGCGTCTGGCCGAACCCTATCCGGATCTGCCCGAGGCGCATTTCGCGGTAGCGCAGGCGGCGGGCGCGGCAGGAAAACGGGAACTGGCACTGGCCGAGTCCGAAAAAGCCCTCTCACTGCGTCCCGACTGGGAAACCGCCGCACTGCTCCACGGACAACTGCTGCAGCGCGGCTCCCGGGCCGAGGCCCTCGCCTTCTATAAGGACTATCTCCGCCGCCACGGCGATGCCCGGGAGGTCCGGCTTGCCTACGCCCGGGTTCTGGTTTCGGAGCGGAACTACGACGAGGCTCGCGCGCAGTTCCAGCGCCTGGTCTCCGAGTCCGGTGGCAATCCCGAGGTCATGATGGCGGTGGGGCTGCTGTCCCTCCAGCTCAAGGATTTCGATACCGCGGAGACCAACTTCAAGGCGGTACTCGACACCGATTACCGGGACCTGGACACCGTGCGGTATTACATGGGGCAGGTGTATGAGGAGCGAAAGCGCTTCGACGAGGCTGAACTCTGGTACCGCTCGGTAGGGCGCGGCGAGCAATATCTGGCGGCCCAGACCAAGGTGGCGCAGATGCTTGCCAAGCAGGGCCGGCTGGATGACGGACTCAGGCATCTGCAGCAGCTGCAGGAGCAGAACGCGCCGCAGCGCGCCCAATTGATCATGGCGGAGGCCCAGTTGCTGCGGGAGGCGGGCCGTTACCAGGACGCCTATGACCTGCTCGGCAGGGCTGTCGAGAGCCTTCCGGAATATCCCGACCTGCTCTACGACTACGCGATGGCCGCCGAGAAGCTCGACAATCTGGATGTTCTCGAGGCCAACCTTCGCAAGCTCATTCAGCTCCGGCCCGATCATGCCCACGCCTACAACGCGCTGGGTTACACCCTGGCGGATCGTAACATCCGCCTCGAGGAGGCCAGGGACCTGATAGGCAAGGCGCTCCAGTTGGCACCGGACGACCCCTTCATCATGGACAGCATGGGATGGGTCAACTACCGGATGGGAAATATCGACGAAGGCCTGGATTACCTGCGCCGCGCCTACGATATCCGCTCGGACCCGGAAATCGCCGCCCACCTGGGGGAGTTGTTGTGGGCGAAGGGCGACCGGGTCGAGGCCAAGCGCGTCTGGCAGACGGCCCTGGAGGAACACCCCGACAACGAAGCGCTGCGAAGCACGGTCAAGCGCTTCACCCCCTGACGTGCGCGCGCTGCTGTTGAGCTGCGTGGCTCTGGTTGCCGCGGGCTGCGCGGCCATTGAACCTCGAGTCGCCGCGCCGGAGCCCATTGTAGCTGGTGCGCCACGCAGCTTTGATTTGTCCGGGCGCGTGGCAGTGCGCCACGACGAGGAGGCCTTTACCGGAAATCTGCGCTGGGAGCACCTGCCAAGCCGTGACGAGCTCTGGATCCTGACCCCTTTGGGTCAGGCGGTTGCCCACATCGTGCGCGAGCCCGGAATTGCGCGCGTCAAGATTCAGGACCAGCCCGAGCAGCGGGCCACCGACGTCGAAGAACTCACCGCGCGCATGCTCGGATGGCGGCTGCCCCTGGAGGGTCTTGAGCACTGGGTGCTGGGCGTGAGCGCCCCAGGCACCCCGTCCCGCATCGAATTGGATGCGGATGGGCGCATCAGCCGCATTTCCCAGGATGGCTGGACCGTCGAATACCTGCGCCGCTCAGAGGAATTCGGCTTGAATCTGCCGGCCACACTGGTGCTGCGCCGGGAGGGGCTTGAGGTACGGCTCTCGGTGCACGAATGGAACCTGGCGCGTCAGGCGCGGCCATGAGCGTTTCACCGGCGTCCTTCCCCGCGCCGGCCAAGCTTAATCTTTTTCTGCGGGTGGTCGGGCGGCGATCCGACGGCTATCACCTGTTGCAGACCGTGTTCCGCTTCATTGATTGCACGGACATGCTCCGCATCTCGCCGCGGAAGGACCCCGGCATCCACCTCCACGCCGCGCTGCCGGGGGTCCCCGTGGAGCGGGACCTTTGCGTGCGGGCGGCGCGCCTGCTTCAGCAGGAGACGGGTTGCCGGCTCGGTGCCGACATCGCCGTGGAAAAGCGGATCCCCCTGGGCGGCGGACTCGGGGGGGGCAGCTCCGACGCCGCAACCACGCTGATGGCCCTCAACCGGTTGTGGGGCCTGGGTCTGCGTCGCCGGGAACTGATGTCCCTGGGGCTGCGCCTGGGTGCCGACGTGCCGGCGTTCTTGTTCGGCGAGAACGCATTCGGCGAAGGAGTGGGAGAGGTCCTCACCGCAGTGGCGCTCCCCCGGCGATGGTACGTGGTAATGGTGCCGCCGGTGTCGATCCCGACCTCCGAAATCTTCGCCGACCCGCATTTGACACGGAATGCCGATCCGGTCAAAATACGCGGCTTTTCAGTGGCTTTCGGCATCAACGACCTCCAGGAAGTGGTCCTTCGGCGCTACCCTGTAGTCGCCCGTCACCTGCGGTGGCTGGAGCAGTACAGCCCTTCAGCCATGACCGGTTCCGGGGCGTGTGTATTTGCGGAGTTTGAAAGCGAGGGTTCGGCGCGGGAAGTGCTTACCCGTCTGCCCAACGACATGCGCGGCTTTGTCGCCCGTGGACTGGAGCGGCACCCTCTCCACGGCCTGCTGAAAGACTGAAGCTTTTGGGGAGTCGCCAAGTTGGTCCAAGGCACCGGATTTTGATTCCGGCATTCGTAGGTTCGAATCCTACCTCCCCAGCCAGTTTCCCCGGGGGCGGTTCCCCGCAACCGCCCCCTTTTGACTGAGAGGGCGTCGTGGCTTTCGACAGCATGATGGTGTTCAGCGGCAACGCGAATCCCAAGCTCGCGGAAGCCGTGGTGAAGAACCTGAACATCTACCTCGGCCGCGCCAAGGTGGGCCGTTTCAGCGACGGCGAGGTGATGGTGGAAATCCTGGAGAACGTGCGCGGCAAGGACGTGTTCGTACTGCAGTCCACCTGCATGCCCACCAACGACAACCTGATGGAACTGCTGGTGATGGTGGATGCGCTCAAGCGCGCCTCGGCGGCCCGGGTCACGGCAACGCTTCCTTATATGGGATACGCCCGCCAGGACCGCCGCCCGCGCTCGGCGCGGGTGGCCATCACCGCGAAGGTGATCGCCAACATGCTCACGAGCGTGGGAGTGGACCGGCTGCTGACCATGGATTTGCACTCGGACCAGATCCAGGGCTTTTTCGACATTCCCGTGGACAATATATACTCCACGCCGATCCTGCTGGGAGACATCTGGAAGCAGGACTACAGGAACCTGATCGTGGTATCGCCGGATGTGGGCGGCGTGGTGCGGGCCCGGGCCTCGGCCAAGCGCTTGGAGTCCGACCTGGCCATCATCGACAAGCGGCGTCCCAAGCCGAATGTCGCCACCGTGATGAACGTGATCGGGGAGGTCGAGGGCCGGACCTGCCTGCTGATGGACGACATGGTGGACACCGCCAACACCCTGTGCGAGGCGTCCCAGGCGCTCAAGGAGCATGGCGCCGAAAAGGTTGTGGCCTACGCCACTCACGCCGTGCTCTCGGGCAAGGCGGTGGAGCGCATCGCCGGTTCGGTGCTGGACGAGCTGGTGGTCACGGACACAATTCCGCTGCGCGACGACGCGCAGACGTGCCCGAAGATTCGCGTGGTGAGCATTGCCGGATTGCTGGCGGAAACGATGCGCCGGATAAGCAACGAAGACTCGGTGTCCTCGTTGTTCATGGAGTAGTCGCGAGGCGTCGGCCGGTAGTCGCGGGTCAGGAATGGATGTTCCTGCTTGCGTCCCCGGCTCGCAAATCGCGGCTGATTTTTGAACCCGCCGTCTGGTCGCGGACGGCGTTTTTTGGATGGAGCAAACAATGAAAATGGAATTCAGCGCCTTGGCGCGCAGCACGCAGGGCACGGGTGCGAGCCGCCGCCTGCGCAATGCCGGCCGGGTCCCGGGCATTCTCTACGGCGGGGACAAACCCGCTCAGGCGATCGAGCTGGACCAGAAGGACCTCCTGCTCAACCTGCGCAACGAGGCATTCCATGCCTCGATACTCACCATGGACCTGGGGGGGCAGAAGGAGCCGGTGCTGCTGCGGGACGTGCAGATGCACCCGTTCAAACACCAGGTGACCCACGTGGACTTCCAGCGCGTCGCGAAGGACAGGAAGATCCATATGAAGGTGCCGCTGCACTTTACGAACGAGGCCGGTGCCCCGGGCCTGAAGGCGGGGGGCGTGGTCGGCCATGTGTTGAACGAGCTGGACGTTCAATGTCTGCCGGACGATCTGCCGGAGTTCATCGAGCTCGACCTGTCCTCGCTTGACGTGGGCAGCTCCATTCACCTGAGCGAGATTACGCTGCCCAAGGGCGTCGAGGCGGTGGCCCTGCGCCGGGGCGAGGATCCGGTGGTGGTGACCTGCCAGGTGCCGCGCGTGGTCGAGGTCGTGGAAGCGGCTCCCGTGGAGGGTGCGGTCCCCGCAGAGGGCGTGGCCCCCGGCGCCGCGCCGGCGGCTGCCGCGCCGGCTGCGGCCGAGAAGAAGGAAGAGAAGAAGGGCTGAGGGTAGAGCGCCGTTTTTCCAGCGGCCCGGGCGGATTCGGTCCCCGACTGATTTCCGCCGGGCCGTTTTAATTGATCGGGCGAACCTGTGATCAAGCTCGTCGTCGGCCTCGGCAACCCGGGAAAGGAGCACGCCCATACGCGCCACAACGCCGGCTTCTGGTGGGCGCAGCACCTGGGTGAGCGTCTGAACATCGGGGTCAGGCTGGAAAACCGCTATCACGGATGGGTGGGCCGCGGCACCACTTCTGCGGGGGACATCTGGCTGCTGCTGCCGAACACCTACATGAACGCCAGCGGGCGGGCGGTGGCTGCACTCGCTCGTTTCTACAAGATGCGGCCGGAGGAAATCCTGGTTGCCCATGACGATCTGGACCTGAAGCCCGGCCAGATCAAGCTGAAGCAGGGCGGCGGCAGCGGGGGCCACAACGGCTTGAGCGATATCTGCGCGGTCCTCGGCACCCAGGACTACTGGCGGCTGCGCATCGGCATCGGGCATCCGGGCGTGCGTGAACTGGTGATCGGGTACGTGCTGCAGAAGCCGAGCCCCGGAGATCTCGCCCTCATCCAGCAGGCCATGGAGCGGGGATTGGAGATCTGGCCTTTTATCGAGAAAGGCAACATGGCCACCGCCGTGATGAAGCTCCACACCCGGCCCAAGCCGGAGGAACCGGCTACGGAATCCAAATCATGAGCGTCAAATGTGGCATCGTGGGACTGCCCAATGTGGGCAAATCCACCCTGTTCAATGCGCTCACCAAATCCGGGATAGCGGCGGAAAACTATCCGTTCTGCACCATTGATCCCAATTTGGGCATGGTGGAGGTGCCCGATCCGCGCCTTGGACGGATTGCCGAGATCGCGAAGCCCCAGAAGGTGGTACCCGCCGTGGTGGAATTCGTAGACATCGCCGGACTGGTGGCGGGCGCGTCCAAGGGGGAGGGCCTCGGCAACCAGTTCCTGGCCCATATCCGGGAGACCGATGCCATCGCCCATATCGTGCGCTGCTTCGTCGACGACAGCGTGGTCCACGTCGCGGGGCGGGTAGATCCCGTCGAGGACATCGAGGTCATCCACACCGAGCTGGCTCTGGCCGACCTGGCGACGGTCGAGAAGGCTATCGCCCGGGTAGGCAAGACCGCCAAGAGCGGGAACAAGGACGCACTCCGCGAATTGGCGACCCTGGAACAGGTCCGGGCCCATCTCGACCAGGGCCATCCTGCGCGTACCCTGGAACTCGAAAAAGAGCAGAGAGAGGTGCTCAAGCAGCTCTTCCTGCTCACCGATAAGCCGGCTATGTACGTGGCCAACGTGGACGACAAGGATTATCACGCCAATCCGCTGCTCAGGCAGGTGGAGGAGTATGCGGCGAAGGAAGGGGCGCCGGTGGTGCCCATCTGTGCCGCGCTGGAGGCCGAAATCGCCGACCTTTCGGACGAGGACAAGAAGGTATTCCTGGCCGATGTCGGGCTCGAGGAGCCGGGCCTGAACCGCCTGATCCGCGCCGCCTATCAGCTCCTTGGGTTGCAGACCTACTTCACGGCCGGTCCCAAGGAGGTGCGCGCCTGGACCATCCATCGCGGCGATACCGCGCCTGCCGCCGCCGGAGTGATCCACACCGACTTCGAGAAGGGGTTCATCCGCGCCGAAGTCATTGCCTACGAAGACTTCGTCGGCTGCAACGGAGAGCACGGCGCCAAGGAGGCGGGCAAAATGCGGCTTGAGGGTAAGGAGTACGTGGTGCGCGACGGCGACGTCATATTCTTCCGCTTCAACGTGTAAAATAGCCCCGCCATACAAGGAGCCCTCCCATGCAAGACAAAGTCAAGTTCGACTTGGTTAAATCCTCCGCCCTGGCGCGGGAATTGAGCGATGCCGAGTGCGAGGCGCTGTCGAAGCTCATCACCGTTCACGACCTCAAGGACGGCGAGGTGCTGCTGCGGGAAGGTCAGAGCGACAGCAATCTCTACGTCGTCGTAAGTGGGGGAATCGCGGTGGGCAAGCAGGACGACGCCGGGAAATGGAGTACGCTGCACGCCCTGGTTCCCGGAGATTTCGTGGGAGAGCTTTCCTTCATGGACAATGAGCCGCGCTTTGCCACCTTGCGGGCTGAGGGCGCAACGCGCGTGTTCTCACTCAATCGCGAGAAGTTCGAGACCCTGCTGGATTCCCATCCCCGGGTTGTCTACAAGGCCATGCGCGCCATCATGCGCGTGGTGCATTCGATCCAGCGCCGCCTGAGCATGAACCTGGTGGAACTGCAGAACTACATCTACAAGGTTCACGGCAAGTACTAGGCGCCCGGGATATCGAGGGCGGGCGCCCACGGCGGTTTCAGGTTTTCCGCGCCTCGAAGCGCAGCCGCACGTAATCCGCCGTCCAGCGCCCTTCCTCATCCCGCAGCAAAGGAAGCAGGGCGTCGCGCACTTCGGCCAGGACGGCTATTCGCTCCCCGGCAGGCAGGCAGGCGGTGAAGCTCTGGGCGAAGGTCTCGAGCCACCCGATCATGTCCGAGGGCAGCGGGGTGGGACGGGGAAAACGCTTGATCCGAAGGACCCGAAAGCCGCCGGCCTCGAGCCGCTGCCGGTATTCTTGGGCGTCCGGAAAATACCAGGGGTTCACCGTGGCGGAGTCCACTCCTCGGCGCTCCAGGGCGTCGCGCAGGGCCCCGACGATGCTGTCGACGTTGCCCCTGCCGCCCATCTCCGCCACGAAACGCCCGCCCTGCCTCAGGGCGCGCCGCACCCCGGCGATGACGGCGTCGGCCCGTTTCATCCAATGCAGCGCGGCGTTGCTGAATACCGCGTCGAACTCGCCGTCAAATGTCAGCCGTTCACCATCCACGCGTCGCGCGTCGAGCCCGCGGCGCTTTGCCGCCTCCACGAACTGGGGGCTGCTGTCCACGGCCACCACCTTGCAGCCGAGGGCTGCAAGCTTTTCCGTCAGGGCCCCGTCGCCGCAGCCCAGGTCGAGGATCCGCTCCCCCGCCCTGGGATCGAGCCAGGCCAGCAGGTCCAGCCCGAAGTCGGACACGAAGCGCCCATGGCGCTCATAGCCATCCGGGTTCCAGGTCTGGGCGTTCAATTTTTCGGGGGAGAGGAATTGCCTAAAGCCCCCGCGCCCAGGCCGGGCGCAGCCGCGCCGCCTCGGGGTGCTCGATGGCGGAGCGCACCTCGCGCAGCAGGCGGGCCTTGTCGGCCCCGAGAGTGCCTTTCAGGATCAGCCAGTTGGACGCGTGGTCGCTGCGGAACACGGTGCGGTTCAGTTCTAAAGGGGTGAGAAAGCGTTCCATTTCTTGGAACAGTCCGGGCTGGGAAAGAGGCTCCCAGCCCGGGAAGTTGCTGCGGAAGCGCTCCTCGCCCTTGGGAAAGCTGACGACCAGGGTCGAAAGATACTCGGGCTGGGCGGCGTTCATGAGGCGCGCCGAATTCTCTGCGTGCTGCTGCGACAGTTGCCTGCCGCCGAGGCCGTTGAGGATCATCACCGATCGGCCGATGCCGGCCTCCCTCAGCTTTTCCAACGCCTCCCGCGTGGACTCGAAAGTCTCGCCCTTGTTGACCCGCGCCAGCACCTCGTCGTCCCCCGATTCGGCGCCGACGTACACCAGGGCCAGGCCCGCATCGGCCAGCTCGCGCACTTCCCCCGAGGATTTCTTCCGCAGGTTGCGGGGCAGGCAGTAACTGGAAATCCGGCGCACCGCGGGCAGATGAGTGCGGATCGCCTTGAGGACGTTCAGCAGCCGCCGCGTCGAGAGCACCGTGGCGTCGCCATCGGCCAGGAACACCCGCCGCACCTGGTCACCGAACCGCTCGCCGCAGCGGCGGACGGTGTCCAATACTTCCTGCTCGTCCAGGGCCCGGAAGCGCTTCTGGGGGTCGGTGTACATCTCGCAGAAAGTGCAGCGATTCCAGGAGCAGCCGTTGGTCACCGGCAGGATCAGCGACTGCGCTTCGCTCGGCGGACGGAACACCGGTTCCACGTAGCGGATTGGGAAATCGTCCATGGGGAGTCCCGGCCGGCGAAATCTAGCGGGCCTTGGCCTCGATCTCGGGGCCGATCCAGCGCAGGTCCGTGACCCGGAAGCTGCGCTCGATGTAATTGAACAGGGCGTCGCCCCCCGTCAGGCGCTTGAACACCAGAGACAGGGGCCGGCCTTCCTTCTGGGCCGCCGCGAGCTGCTCCCAGACGCCATGGAGCGTGCCCACCGGCTTGCCGTCCACGGCGTCGAGGACGTCATTCTTGTCCACGTCGTTGAACTCCCCCACGGATCCCCGCTCCACGAAATGCACCATCACCCGGGACAGGGGCAGGGATTTGACGTCCTTGACGTCGATTTCCGCGAGCAGGATGCCGGAGAAGAACAGGCCCCGTTGCTCGGTGACGGTGGGCGCGGCGGTGAGGCGGCCCTGGAGCGTCACCGGTTTCCCGTCGCGCAGCACGGTGAGCGAGAACTCGTCGAGCCGTCCGCGGAGGGCGTGCACCAGCTGGGTCTCGTTCTGGATCCTTCCCTCGACGCCCTGCACCGACTGGATCACGTCTCCCGGCTGCAGCTTCAATTCCGAATCCTCGATGTAAGTGCGGGCCACCCGCAATTGTTTGCGGTCGTCCAGGTCCCGGAAAAAGACCACCGGCAGGTGGGGCGGGGACGGGTCGCGGCCCTCTTTCAGCAATTCCAGCACCCGGCAGGCGTATTTCATGGCCACGGCGAAATTGGTGTTTTGGGCGCCCTTTTCCACGATCGAGGCGGTGTTGATGCCGACAATGCCGCCGTCGCGCATGCTGATGAGCGGGCCGCCGGAGTTGCCCTGGTTGATGGGCGCGTCGGTCTGCAGCACCTCGGTGTCGTACTTGGCGGTGGTGCCGGAGATGATTCCCCGGGTTCCGGTGAAACGCAGATTCCAGGGGTGGCCGAAGGCCCCGACGGGATGGCCCACCGCCGGAATTTCATCGCACCCCAGATTGGGCGGCGCCAGGCCCAGTCGCTTCGCCCGATCACCGACGCTGACCACGGCCAGGTCCAGGAACGGGTCCACGTAGATCTTGCGCGCCGGAGCGAAGTCGTCCTCGTTGAACGCCACCTCTACCCGGGACGGGGAGCGCGCCACGACGTGGGCGTTGGTCATGATCCAGCCCCGATCCAGGTCCACCAGGAATCCCGCGCCCCGGCTCGACCCCTTCTTGTCATGCTCGAAAGGGATCGGCACCGCGGTCTTGATCTGGACCGTGTATTCCAGTGCCTGCTTGAAGTACCTCTCGCTGTCGTCCTCCGCGGCCAGGGCGGAGATGCCCGCGCCGAGCAGGACGAGGGCGAGGATCCTCGGAAACACGCGGAAGGTCATTGCGAAGCCTTCAACTCCCGGCACGGCGACAGCGGAGCAAGAAAAAGGCAGACTCGTTCGACCCGGGGGACGCGAAGGGCGCGTAGGAAAGGATGCGGGACGTGGGATCTACGTTTCCTCGGCGTTCTCCGCATGCCGCGCGATTAGCGCCTTCGACCCTGGGGTTGTCCATGCTTTTTGGGTTCATCACGCTAACGCCGGCGCCGCGTGGTCCCGCCCAGCAGGGAGCCCAGCACGCCTCGCGTGATCTCGCGGCCGATGGAGGATCCGACCGAGCGCGCCGCGCTTTTTACCACGGCGTCCACCACCCCCGGGTGTTGCCCTCCCCGGGGACCGGTCCTGCCGAACAGCATCTCGCCCAGTGCGCCCATCAAGCCGCCGCCGGTCGCCTCCTGCGGCGCCGGTGCTCCCACCGGAGCTGTCGCCTTGGCGGTTGCTGCTGCCGGAGCGGCCGCGGCGGCGGCCCTTGATTTGAGGATTTCGTAGGCCGATTCGCGGTCCACCGCCTTCTCATAATGGCCGAAGATCAGGGAGTCCTCGACCAATTTGCGCCGCTGCTCGGCTGTCACGGGCCCGAGGCGGCTGGCCGGGGGCACGATGAACGCGCGCTCGGTGACGCCCGGCCGCCCCTTCTCATCAAGGAGCGAAACCAGCGCTTCGCCCACCCCCAGCTCGGTGATGGCCGCTTCCAGGTCCAGCTTGGGATTGGCGCGCATGGTGGTGGCGGCGGACTTCACCGCTTTCTGGTCCCGGGGCGTGAAGGCGCGCAGGGCATGCTGCACCCGGTTGCCCAGCTGAGCCAGCACCTTGTCGGGAATGTCTAGGGGATTCTGGGTCACGAAGAAGACGCCGACGCCCTTGGAGCGGANNCGCACCACCTGCTCGATCTTGTCGAGGAGCGCCTCGGGCGCGTCGTCGAACAGCAGGTGGGCTTCGTCGAAGAAGAAGACGATCTTGGGCTTGGGCGGATCGCCCACCTCGGGCAGGTTCTCGAACAGCTCAGAGAGCAGCCACAGCAGGAAGGTGGCGTAGGCCTTGGGCGAGTTCATCAGCTTGTCGGCGGCCAGGATATTCACCACGCCGCGGCCCTTGCCGTCGGTCTGCATCAGGTCGTTGATGTCGAGCATGGGTTCGCCGAACACCTGCTCGCCGCCCTGCTGGTCCAGGGCCAGCAGGCCGCGCTGGATGGCGCCCACGGAAGCGGCGGAAATGTTGCCGTATTCGGTGGTGAACTGCTTGGCGTTATCGCCCGCGAACTGCAGCAGCGCCCGCAGGTCCTTCAGGTCGAGCAGCAGCAGCCCGGCGTCGTCCGCGATCTTGAAAACGAGGGTGAGCACGCCCTGCTGGACGTCGTTCAGATTCAGCATGCGCCCCAGCAGCAGGGGACCCATGTCGGAGATGGTGGCGCGCACGGGATGGCCCTGCTGGCCGTACACGTCCCAGAACGCGACCGGGCAGCCGGACCACTCGCTGGCCGGGAGTCCCAGTTTCTCCAGCCGCTCCTTGACCTTGGGGTTGTCGCCCCCGGGCTGGCTGATGCCCGAGAGGTCGCCCTTCACGTC